>JBEPUM010000061.1:0-18086 GCA_041691515.1 Pseudomonadota bacterium
TACACGACGCCCGAGGTTTCCTCGGTCGGCAAGACCGAGGAAGAACTGAAGCAGGCCAACGTGGCCTACACCGTCGGAAAATTCCCCTTCACTGCCAATGGCCGCTCCAAGGTAAACCAGACCACCGACGGCTTTGTTAAAATTCTCGCAGATGCGAGGACCGACCGCGTGCTCGGCGTGCACATCATCGGCCGCGAAGCCGGCGAAATGATCCATGAGGCTGCGGTGCTTATGGAATTCGGCGGATCTGCCGAAGATCTGGCGCGCACCTGCCACGCCCACCCGACGCGATCGGAAGCCATCAAGGAAGCCGCCCTTGCGGTCGGAAAACGCGCCATCCACATGTGAGTCTGTCCCGGCAACACGCCGGGTGATAGACTGAAGCCATGCTGCGCCGCCTTGTCCAGCCGCTCTGGGTTTTCCTGGCGATCGTGTTTCTGATCGAGGCGTGGCTATGGGATCATCTCGAGCCGATCGTGGCGCGCGTCGTCGCGCTGATCCCGCTGCGCCCGCTCAAAACATGGCTGGCCACAAGAATTGAAAAGCTGTCGCCCGCCCTGACGCTGATCGTCTTCGCGATACCCGGCATCCTTCTGTTTCCGCTGAAGGTGGCAGGGCTTTGGTTGCTGGCGCATCACTACTGGATCGCCGCCATGCTGACCGTGGTGTTTGCGAAACTCCTCGGGGTCGGGGTCGCCGCCTTTATCTTCGACGTGACGCGCCCGAAGTTATTGCAGATGGCGTGGTTCAAGAAACTCTATGAATTTGTTCTCGCGCTGCGAGCCACGGCGACCGAATTGGTCGCGCCCGTGATGTCGCGCATCAAGGCCGCCCTTCGCGGTGACGGCAGCGGATGGTCATCTAGAATGCTGCGGCTGATCCAGCGCTTCCGGAAAAGCGTGCGCGAGGCGCGATCGGGATAGACGCGCTGATCTGGCCGTCAGTGCCCCATCAGATGCAGCGCATGCGGCGCGAAGATGCCGATCGCCGTGAAACCGATCCCGGCCAGCGCCAGCAGTCCGGATATCCACGCCAGCACGATCATGCCGGTGATGATGGTGGCCGATGCCAGCACGATCCCGATCTGGAACGCGGCGGACGCCAGTTCGAAATGATGATACTTCGCCATCGCCAGATCGCGCTCTTCCTCGGCGTGTTTGGCGCGTTCGGCGAGCTGATCCTGACCTTCGCCGGTCTTTGGCTCCGAGCGATATCTTTCCGCGGTCTTCTGCCAGTCGTCGATCTGCTTTTGCAGCGCCGCCTTGGTCGCATCATCGGTCGCGAGCCGGAGGCTGAGCTTGGCCTGATCGGCCTGGGTCTGCACGGTCGTCCGGCGGATGCTCTTGGCCTGAAAGAAGGCCCAGAGGTTGGAGGATTCCACGTTCTTGCTGATCGATTCGGTTTGGGCGCCCTTGCCCAGCGTTTCGGACAGCGCCAGACAAAGCGCGATGACCGCGATCAGCAATGCGATCTTCTTGTTCGAACCGGAGGCGTGCTCCGCGTGTTCGGCATGCTCCATGCTTTCATGTGCGCTCATGTCTCAAGCCTCCGCCATATAATCGTTATGCCAAAGCCGGTCCGGCACCCATCAACAAAGTATTTCAAAATTGTCGGCTTGAAGAATGGCCGGGTCAAGCCCGATGCTGCGCAATCCACGGATCAGGCGCGGGGGTGCGCCGTCTTGTAAACCTCGAACAGCCGCTCGCTGTCGATGCCGGTATAAATCTGGGTGGTCGACAGCGAGGCATGGCCAAGCAGTTCCTGGATCGCGCGCAGGTCTCCACCACGACTCAGCAGATGCGTCGCAAAGGAATGACGCAGCGCGTGCGGCGTGGCCGAGTCCGGCAAACCCAGCGCACCTCGCAGCCGCTCCATGGTGAGCTGAATGATACGGGCCTTAAGCGGACCACCCCGCGCGCCAACGAAGATCGGTGCGTCCGCCGCCAACGGATGGGGACATACCGCCACATAATCCTGAACCAGCGCCAGCACATTCTGCAATACCGGTACCATTCGCGTCTTGTTGCCTTTGCCGGTCACGACAAGCACATCCCCCACGCCGGGCAATGGCACATCGCGGCGCTTCAGCCCGAGCGCCTCGGAGATACGCAACCCCGACCCGTACAGCAGTGCCATCACGGCGGCGTCGCGTGCCCAGATCCAGGGCTCGCGGTCTTCGCCGGCACGCTCGGCCGCGTCAGTAAACCGCTTCGCCGCACTCATGTGAATCGGCTTTGGCAGGCTCTTGCCGACCTTCGGCGCGCGGATCGCGCTGAGTGCGCCGACCTTGCCGAGCCCTTCCCGCTCCAGAAATCGCGCAAACGAGCGCAGGCCCGCCAGCGCCCGCATCAGCGATCGCCCGCCGATGTCGTCATTGCGGCGGGCCGCCATGAAGGCTCTGACATCGGTGGCTTCAAGCGCGGCAAACCGCTTCAACGTCACCAGTCCGCCCCAGTGCTGGCTGAGGAACATCAGGCATTGCCGGACATCCCGCGCATAGGCTTCAAGTGTCTTCGGCGACAGCCGGCGCTCGGCCCGCAGATGCAAAAGCCATCGCGCCATTTGCTGGCTCACATCCGGAGCCGCGCAGGCGAGATCGGGAAACGGCTCTGGCGCGGATTTAGCCATGATTCGCATTGGGTGTGATGATTCCGCCTGATATATCGCACCGTCTTCGTTTATCGTTCGCTAACTTTCCGGCCAACGGCTGGCCCCGGGCGGTGCGCGCCCCTAAATTAGCCGGCAATCCCAATCGAGCCTGATTCTCCGGATGGATCATCTTTCGCGCAACGGTACACCTTCGGTCGCACCTTCAGCGCCGCGCGTCGTCGACGTGCTGGTTCCCGTTGCGATCAACCAGGCCTATTCCTATCGAGTGCCGCGCGGCATGGAGGTTGCGCCCGGCGATGTGGTTACGGTGCCGCTCGGCTCGCGCGAGGTGATCGCCGTGGTCTGGGCCGAGAATTCCGCGCCCGATCCGCGCCTGCACAATCGCCTGAAGGACATCGGCGAAAAGCTCGACGTGCCGCCGCTCAGGGACGAACTGCGCACGCTGGTCGACTGGGTTGCCAACTACACGCTGTCGGCGCGCGGCATGGTGATGCGCATGACGCTGCGGATGGGCGAGCACCTTGGACCGGAGCGAGTGCGGCCCGGCGTGCGGCTGGTTGGTGAACCGCCACAGCGCATGACGCCGGCGCGGCGTCGCCTGATCGAGGTCTTGTCCGACGGATTGCTGCACGGAAAATCCGATGCGGCAAAGGAAGCAGGCGTCAGCACCGGCGTGATCGATGGCCTCGTCGACGAGGGCACGTTAGCAGTCGAACCGATGCCGCGCGCGCCACCGCCGCCGCCGCCCGATCCCGATTTCAACGTCCCCGACTTCTCCCGCTCGCAGCGAACCGCCGTGGACGCCATGCGCGCGCTCGCATCGAACGGTACATTTCACGTTGCACTGCTCGACGGCGTCACCGGCTCCGGCAAGACCGAAGTCTATTTCGAGGCCGTCGCTGAAATTATCCGCCGCGGCAGGCAGGCGCTGATCCTGATGCCGGAGATCGCACTGACCGGACAGTTTCGCGATCGCTTCACGGCACGCTTCGGCGAGAGGCCGCTGGAATGGCATTCCGAATTGACGCCGCGCACCCGCGCGCGCAATTGGGCGGCCATCGCGGCAGGCGAGGCGCAGGTCGTGGTCGGCGCGCGCTCGGCATTGTTCCTGCCCTACGCGAATCTTGGATTGATTATTGTCGATGAGGAACACGATCAGGCGTACAAACAGGACGAAGGCGCCCACTATCACGCCCGCGACATGGCCGTGGTACGCGCGCATATCGCGAAAATTCCGATCGTGCTGGCATCGGCAACACCGTCGGTCGAGAGCGAAGTCAATGCGCGCAAGGGGCGCTATCAGCGGATCGCGTTGACATCCCGGTTCGGCGGCCAGCACATGCCGCACATCGAGGCGATCGATCTGCGCCGCGAAGGGCCGATGCGCGGCCGCTTCATCTCGCCGCGTCTCGCCGGCGAAATCCGTACCGTCATCGAACGGCGCGAACAGGCACTGCTGTTCCTCAACCGCCGCGGCTATGCACCGCTGACCTTGTGCCGTGCGTGCGGACACCGTTTCGCGTGCACGATCTGCGACGCGTGGCTGGTCGACCATCGTTTTCGCCAGCGCCTCGTGTGTCATCACTGCGGCTTCTCAATGCCGCGACCGCATCAATGCCCCCACTGCGCGGCCGAGGAATCGCTGGTCGCCGTCGGTCCCGGCGTCGAGCGTTTGCAGGAGGAAGCCGCTGCGTTGTTTCCCGATGCCCGGACCATGGTGCTGTCGAGCGATCTGGTGACCTCGATCGAAACCATGCGCTCGGAACTAAATGAAATCGCAGAGGGCCGCGTCGACATCATCATCGGCACGCAACTGGTGGCGAAGGGTCATCACTTTCCACGCCTGAACCTCGTCGGCGTCGTCGATGCTGACCTCGGACTCGGCAACGGCGACCCACGCGCCGCGGAGCGAACCTTTCAGTTGCTCAACCAGGTGATCGGACGCGCCGGGCGCGAACAGGGCCGCGGCATCGGCTACCTGCAAACCCATCAGCCCGAACACCCTGTGATGAAGGCGCTGGTCGCGAGCGACCGCGAGGCGTTTTATGCGAGCGAGATCGAGCAGCGCGAGCGCTCGGGCTATCCGCCGTTCGGCCGGCTGGCGAGCCTGATTATTTCCGCGGGCGACCGGCCGACCGCGGAAAGTTTCGCGCGCCAACTGGCCGCGATTGCACCGATCGACGAACTGGTTCAGGTACTCGGCCCTGCAGAGGCCCCGCTTGCCGTTATCAAAGGGCGCTACCGCTTCCGGCTGCTGGTGAAGTCGGCGCGCGGCGTGGACCTATCCGGGTACTTGCGCGAATGGCTGGCCGCCGGGCCGAAGACCAAGGGCAATCTCAAACTCGAGGTCGACGTCGATCCGCAGAGTTTCCTCTAGAAAAATTGCGCATCTCGCTTCGTGAACCTCTATCCGCTTCCCCCGACTAAGCTTTAATCCGTGTGCGGCACCTCACACCCAGCCCCCGTTAGGACTGTGTATCAGGATTGACGGCCTTTGGGCTGGCCATCAAGCTGACCGCGGCGAGGGCTGAATGCATATCTACTTCCGCGGCAGTGGCTTGCAGCGTCTGAGGTTGGCGTCCGGGCTGACGCTGATGGCGTTCGCAGCGACGCACTTCGCCAATCATGCGGTCGGCCTCGTCAGTCTCGAAGCGATGCACCGCGTCCAGGAATTGCGGACCGCGGTCACCCGGTTCTGGCCCATATCGATCATCCTGCTGCTGGCGCTGATCACACACGTTGCCCTCGGCCTCTACAAACTGAGCCGCCGCGAAACTTGGCGCATGCCGATATGGGAGGCGCTGCAGATCGGCATCGGTTTGGCGATTCCGTTTCTGCTGTTTCCACACATCGTCAACACCCGCGTCGCGCATGCGGTGTTCGGCGCCAACGACATCTACCTCTATGAACTGGTCCGGCTCTGGCCCGACAGCGCAATCCTGCAAAGCAGTTTGCTGGTGCTGGTCTGGCTGCACGGCTGCATCGGCATTCACTATTGGCTGCGGCTGTCCGATTCCTACAGCCAGTTCGCACCGTTCCTGCTGATCGGAGCGTTGCTTCTGCCGATTCTCGCGCTGGCGGGTTTCGCCGTCGCCGGCATGCGCGCCACCGACATCATGTCGGATCCGGGCACATTCGCCGCTCTGAAGGCGCGAACGCACTGGCCCAATGCCCATGACGCCGCAACGATGGCGACGCTGCGCGACATCGTCCGATGGGGTTTCGGCGCGCTTGCCGCGACGGCCATCGGCATCGCGTTGCTGCGCTACCGGCGAGAAATCGCAAAGCGTGGGCCGGCCCAAATCAGTTATGTCGATGGACCGACGGTCGATCTCACGCCCGGCATGACCCTGCTGGAGATGAGCCGGTCGGCCGGCATCCCGCATGCGTCGTTGTGCGGCGGCCGCGGCCGATGCTCGACCTGCCGGGTTCGCATCGAAAAGGGACTGGCTTCACTGCCTGCTCCCGCAGGCGTGGAAGCGGCTACGCTCGGCGCAATCGATGCACCGGCGAATGTGAGATTAGCCTGCCAGATCCATCCCTCGGCGCCCCTGACAATTGCCGTCGTCAGCCGGCCCGGCGTCCACAGCCCCGTTCATGTCGAATTCTCCGAACTCAAGGAAGTGATCGCAGCCCACATCCGCGCAGACATCGATGGCTCGCCAGTTGAATTCGTCTCGTCGGATGCAGCCGACGTGGAAGCCTGGCTTCGGCGCCAGTCAGGAAGTTCGGCAAACGTCCGTGACGTCGAGGCCTCAGGCTATCACCTCCGGGGAGCCCGGCTGGACTATGTCGGAGACAGGACCGTGGGCACATGCGTCTATGAACGGGACACCCGGCTCATTTCGATCTTCATGTTTCCGGAAACGGATGCAGCACCACTGGCGATCCGCGGCCAGCGTAACCGGTACTCAGCGCTCACGTGGAATGACGAGGGCACCATCTGCTGTTCTGTGTCGCAGGTCACAGTGGAGGTGCTCGAGCATCTGGCA
Source organism: Pseudomonadota bacterium (assembly GCA_041691515.1). Classification (GTDB taxonomy): domain Bacteria; phylum Pseudomonadota; class Alphaproteobacteria; order Rhizobiales; family Xanthobacteraceae; genus Nitrobacter. The sequence goes on from JBEPUM010000061.1 coordinate 6,603, forward strand.
GAGGCTTGGGACGAAGCGGCTTCGCAGTTGACGGAACCAGGCGATCCGGCTGAATTTGGGACCAACGAGGCGCTGCGATGAGTGATCTGTTCCGCCGCGAAGCTATCGAACATGCCACGCAACGATTGGAGGGTCAGGTTTTTCTGGCCTCGCCGCTCTCCTTGAAGACACTCGGCCTGCTGCTGTCGGGAATTGTGTTCGCGGCGGCGATATTCGCTGCGACCGCGACCTATGCGCGAAAGACGACCGTGACCGGCTTTCTGGTGCCCGACCAGGGCATGATCCGCATCACCTCGCAGGCGCAGGGGACCTTGCGCAGCGTGCTCGTCAAGGAAGGCGACACCGTCGCGAAGGGCATGCGCCTTGCGATCCTGGATGTCTCGACTTCGACGGAAACCGGCAATTCCGGCGAGGCTCTTCTCAAAGGCTTTCAGTCGGAATCGCTCGCTGCGAAATCGAGGGCCGAATCGAAGCTTGCCCTGCTGCAACTCGAACGCGATCAGGCAAAAGTCCGGTCAAGCAAGAGCGAGAACGAACTCGCGCAGGTGGATCAGCAGATCAAATTGCAGCAGCAACGCCTTAAGCTGGCGCAGGATGAGGTAGATCGCGGGGTCGCCATCGCAGCCAAAGGTTACATGGCAAAACGCGAGGTCGATCAGCGCCGGCTGGCCGCACTGGCGATCGAACAGGACCTGGCGGGTGCGCGCCGCCAGCAGTCGACCGTGGAACGCGAACTCGCGGATATCAAGGCGCGACTGGTTTCGATTCCGCTCGAGATCGAAGCTGCCCGCTCCGATGCCGATGTCGCGCAGGCGACACTTGAACAGCGCCGCGCCGAATCGGAATCGCGGCGCCTTCAGTTTTTCGTGGCGCCGACCGACGGAAGGATTGCCGCGCTTCCTGTCAGCGATGGTCAAGCGATCGCAGCGGGTGGCATCGTCGCGGTGATTATCCCTTCAGGCAGCCAGATCGAGGCCGAACTGCTGGCGCCGTCACGTGCGATCGGCTTCGTCCAGCCGGGGCAGCAGGTCGAACTCAGCCTGCAAGCTTTTCCGTACCAGCGCTTCGGAACGGTGCGAGGAACGGTACGAAGCGTCTCTACGACCGTGCTGGCGCCCAACGATGTCGGCTTCGCCGGACTGGACATCAAGGAGCCGGTATTCAGGATCCGGGTCGCTCTGTCGCGCGACAAGATGGAAGCTTACGGTCAACCCGTGCCGATGCAGCCCGGGATGCTGGTCTCGGCCGAAATCGTCTTCGAGCATCGGAGCCTGCTGCGCTGGCTGTTCGATCCTATCTACGCCGTGGGTCGACGCGCATGAACATTCTGCAACAGCTCAATCTCGGCCGGCGCACGCTTCCCGTCGTGATGGCGTCGGAGGCCGCGGAATGCGGCTTGGCCTGCCTCGCCATGATTTCCCGCTATCATGGTCACGATGTCGACCTCAACGCGCTGCGTCAGCGCTTCGCCGTGTCGATGGCCGGCGCCTCGCTCAAGAGCCTGATGGGGATCGCGGACCAACTTGGATTCTCCACGCGTGCAATCCGCGTCGAATTGTCGGCGCTCTCCAAAGTTCAACTTCCCGCCATCGCACACTGGGACCTCAATCATTTCGTGGTGCTGAAGGCTGTCACCTCCAAGGGCATCACCGTCCATGATCCCGCGGTCGGACTTCGCACCTTCACAATGGCGGAAGCCTCGAAGCATCTGACGGGCGTCGTGCTCGAACTCGCGCGCAGCGAAACCTTCGAGCCCCTCGAAGCGCGCTTGCCGATGAAGCTTTCGCTGCTCTGGTCGAAGATGAGCGGCTGGGGCTGGGCGGTCGCGCAGGTGCTGATCCTGTCGGTGGCGCTGCAGATCGCGGCTTTTGTCATGCCGCTGCAGATGCAGCTCGTGGTCGACGAAGCGCTGGCGCAGTCGGATCGCCAATTGCTGTACGTGATCGCCCTCGGATTTGGCGCACTGGTTGTTCTTCAGGCGGGCCTTGAAGCCATTCGCGGCTGGGCGCTGCGGATTTTCGGCCAGCTCCTGAGCTTCCAGATCACCGGCAACCTCGTCAGGCATCTGTTGCGATTGCCGAACGACTATTTCGAGAAGCGTCATGTCGGCGACATCATTTCCCGTCTCGGCTCCGTCAAGCCGGTACAGGATGCCATCACGCAGGGCGTCATCGGCACAGTCATCGACGGCATCATGGCGCTGGTCGCCGGCTTTATCCTGTTCTTCTATTCCGCGACACTGGCTTTTATCGTCATCATCGGCGTGCTCATCAATCTCGGTATCACGCTGGCATTATTTCCGGGCACCAAGCGGCGCATGGCGGAATCCATCGTGGCCGAGGCAAAGGAACAGTCGCATCTGATCGAAACCATCCGCGCTGCGACAACGCTGAAATTGCTCGGACGGGAATCGGTGCGGGAAAGCACATGGCGAAACCTGCATGTCGAAACCACGAACGCAAATATCGCTGTCGGCCGCTATCAGATTTCGCAGACCTTCCTGCAATCGGTCGTCACCGGATTGCAAACCGTGATCGTGATTTACGTCGCGGGCGTCACCATTCTGTCGGGCGCCGGGTTCTCGGTCGGCATGATCTTCTCGTTCCTGTCCTACCGGCAGACCTTTACCGACCGCGCGATGGCGCTGGTCAACCAGATGGTCCAGTTCCGCCTGCTGCGTCTTCATCTCGACCGCTTGTCGGATATCGTGACGACGCGTTCCGAGATCACGCAAGGATTGCCCGGACTGCTGGTGAACCACGGCCATATGCGATTGAAGCAGGTCTGCTTCCGCTACGGCATCAGCGACCCGCTGATCCTCGAAGACGTCAACCTTGAAATCAAGCAGGGCGATTACGTCGCCATTCAGGGCGGATCCGGCGGCGGCAAGACGACGCTGCTCAAGCTGATGCTCGGACTGATCCATCCCACCGACGGCGCCATCGAACTTGACGGGCATCGCGCAACTCCGGAGCGGTGGCGGAGTTGGCGCAGCACTGTCGGCGTCGTCGCCCAGGACGACCGGCTGATGTCCGGCACCATCTCGGAAAACATCGCAGGCTTCGATCCCAACCTCGACATGGAGCGCGTCGTCGGTGCTGCGCATGCGGCGCGTGTGCACGCCGACATCATGCGCTTCCCAATGCAGTATCTCAGCCTCGTCGGCGACATGGGCTCGACGCTCTCGGGCGGGCAGCGGCAACGCGTGCTGCTGGCGCGGGCGCTATATCGTCAGCCGCAGATTCTGATTCTCGACGAAGGCACCGCAAACCTCGATGAACAGAATGAGGAACTGATCGCTGACCTGATCGACCAGATGAACATCACGCGCATCGTCGTCGCGCATCGTCCAGCCCTGCTACGCCGTGCGCGCAAAGTCTACGCGGTCGAGAACCGACGGCTCGTCCTTGTGGGCGGAACCGACACGGCGCGCCACGAGGTGCTGACCGAAAACGCCCCACTGTCAGTGGCACCGCCGCAGTAAACGGGATTTCTTCGCGCAAGAAAAAAGCCGGCATGCGATGCCGGCCTTTTCCACACGTACGCGACGCTACTTACGCAACACTTACATGACTTCGGCGACCACGCGGCCGACGCCACGGCCAGTCAAGCCGATCGCACGGGCGGCGCCCGTCGACAGATCCAGCACGCGGCCGCGGATGAACGGGCCGCGATCATTGATGGTCACCACCACGCTGCGGTCGCCATGCGTGACCTTCAGCTTGGTGCCGAACGGCAGACTGCGATGGGCGGCCGTCATGGCGTTCTGGTTGAAGCGCTGGCCGGATGCGGTGCGGCTGCCGGATTCATTGCCGTAATAAGAGGCTACGCCGGAGAACGTCCGGCCCGAACCGGTGGAATGCCCGAAGGACGCATTGGCGTTCATCCACGACGGCCCTTGAGCCGCGGCGTGATGGCTCCGGTGATGATGATGATGGTGGTGACGATGGTGATGGCGCGAACGCGCCGAAGCCTCGGTCACACTCCCCGCAAGGAGAACAGTCGCGGCGATCACGGCTACCACCGTACGCGGCCGGGTTAGAATCCCCAGCGTCGATTTTTGTGAGTGCAGCATATTGGAAGTCCCCTGGAAAAGTATTGCCGCGCCTGCGACAAGTGAAACCCCTAACCTTTGAGTTGCCGGAGGGTTGATTCCTCAAACAAGGCGTAAAATGGGCAGGGAAATGCTTAATGACTCGGTTGAAATATCTTTTGATCAACCAATAATGGCTCAATCAATCCTTAAATACTAAAGTTCATAGAATATATACGATAATATACTTATATATACTGTAAAACGAAGTCATGACTCCGCATGGCTAGCATTCAGCAAGTAATGCAGGGCGCTATGTCTCTCGCGGCACCGGAGGCGTATCGCGAAAGTCGCTGCGCCACAGGCGCAAATTGCTTTTCAGACGGGCCGGCGGGCGGCGGCTGAAATACTGCGCAGCGAGAGGCGCGTTGCGATCAGGAATTTTCCGCGAATTCTCGCATCTCGAATCCGGTCGCCAGTTCGGCCACATGCGACAAGGCATCGCCTCACGCTTCCGTCATGTTGCACCTGCGCGCGCGCTATGTTAGCAAAGCCGCGATTTTAACGTGCCGATACGGATCGTGTCGGTCGAAAATCGAAGTTCCTCTTGAATTCCAAGGGCTTGGGCCGCCTTAGCGCCGCATTGTGGCGACGGTTTTTCCCTTGCGAATTTGACAGCTTGAAGAGCGCTCTGGTGGCTGCTGAAGATCCGTCGGTTTCTGGTGTGTCCGGTCGTTATGCAACAGCTCTGTTCGAGCTCGCACGCGACGAAAAATCCATCGATGCCGTCAAGGCTGACCTCGATAAATTCAATGCCATGCTGACCGACAGCCCTGATCTGGTCCGGCTGGTGCGAAGCCCGGTTTTCAGTGCCGGCGCGCAGGCCAAGGCGCTCGCTGCCGTGCTCGACAAGGCCGGGATCGGCGGAACAACGGCAAAATTCCTCAAAGTTCTCACCGCCAACCGCCGGCTGTTCGCGGTTGCCGACGTGATCCGGGCGTTCCGCGCACTGGTCGCCAAGTTCAAGGGCGAGGCCACGGCCGACGTCACCGTCGCCGAAACGCTCAATGACAAGAATCTCGACGCGCTGAAGACCGCACTGAAGTCAGTGACGGGCAAGGACGTCGCGCTCAACGTGAAGGTCGATCCGTCCATTATCGGCGGGCTTATCGTCAAGCTCGGTAGCCGCATGGTGGACAGCTCGCTCCGCACCAAACTCAACTCGATCAAGCACGCGATGAAAGAGGCAGGCTGATGGACATCCGCGCCGCGGAAATTTCCGCGATCCTCAAGGACCAGATCAAGAATTTCGGCCAGGAGGCTGAGGTTTCCGAAGTCGGACAGGTGCTGTCCGTCGGCGACGGCATTGCCCGCGTCTACGGCCTCGACAACGTCCAGGCCGGCGAAATGGTCGAGTTCGAAAACGGTACGCGCGGCATGGCGCTGAACCTCGAAACCGACAACGTCGGTATCGTGATTTTCGGCGCCGACCGCGAGATCAAGGAAGGCCAGACCGTCAAGCGCACCCGCGCCATCGTGGATACGCCGGTCGGCAAGGGACTGCTGGGCCGCGTCGTTGACGCGCTTGGCAATCCAATCGACGGCAAGGGTCCGATCCAAGCGACCGAACGCAAGCGCGTCGACGTCAAGGCGCCCGGCATTATTCCGCGCAAGTCGGTCAACGAGCCGATGGCAACCGGCCTCAAGGCGATCGACGCCCTGATCCCCGTCGGCCGCGGCCAGCGCGAGCTGATCATCGGCGACCGCCAGACCGGCAAGACCGCGATCGCGCTCGACACCATTCTCAATCAGAAACCGCTCAACGTCCAAGGCGCTCCGGAAGGCCAGAAGCTCTATTGCGTCTACGTCGCGATCGGCCAGAAGCGTTCCACCGTCGCACAGTTCGTGAAGGTGCTCGAAGAACAGGGCGCGCTCGAATATTCGATCATCGTTGCGGCGACAGCGTCCGATCCGGCGCCGATGCAGTACATCGCTCCGTTCACCGGCTGCACCATGGGCGAGTATTTCCGCGACAACGGAATGCACGCCGTCATCATCTATGACGATTTGTCCAAGCAGGCCGTCGCCTATCGCCAGATGTCACTGCTGCTGCGCCGTCCGCCGGGCCGCGAAGCCTATCCGGGCGACGTGTTCTATCTTCACTCCCGCCTGCTTGAGCGCGCTGCAAAACTCAACGACGATCAGGGCAACGGTTCGCTGACTGCACTGCCGATCATCGAAACCCAGGCCAACGACGTGTCGGCCTACATTCCGACCAACGTCATTTCGATCACCGACGGCCAGATCTTCCTCGAAACCGACCTGTTCTTCCAGGGCATCCGTCCCGCGGTGAACGTCGGTCTGTCGGTGTCGCGCGTGGGTTCGGCGGCACAGACCAAGGCGATGAAGAAAGTCGCCGGCAAGATCAAGGGCGAGCTCGCGCAGTACCGCGAAATGGCGGCGTTCGCGCAGTTCGGCTCCGACCTCGACGCATCGACCCAACGCCTGCTCAACCGCGGTTCGCGACTCACCGAACTTCTGAAGCAGCCGCAGTTCTCGCCGCTCAAGATGGAAGAGCAGGTCGTGGTGATTTACGCCGGCGTCAACGGCTATCTCGACGCGCTTCCGGTCAGCAAGGTTCGCAGCTTCGAGGACGGTTTGCTGTCGCTTGTTCGCGGCAAGAACGTCGATATCCTCAACAGCATCCGCGAAAGCCGCGATCTCAGCGACGACACCGCGGCCAAGCTGAAGAGCGTCGTCGAAGGCTACGCCAAGACGTTCGCTTAATTTCCTGCCATGGCCGGGGTTGACCCGGCCATTCGCGCGTTTGGCGCGGAAAAATTCAAGACGTGGATGCCCGGCACGAGGCCGGGCATGACGAACGAGGGATTTGCGATCCGGTCCGGGACCAGATCGTCAGGGTGAGATAAAGAATGGCGTCTCTCAAGGACATGCGCGTCCGCATCGCCTCCACCAAGGCGACGCAGAAGATCACCAAGGCCATGCAGATGGTCGCGGCGTCGAAATTGCGCCGTGCGCAGACCGCAGCCGAAGCTGCGCGTCCCTATGCCGAGAAAATGGATCAGGTGATCTCGAACATTGCCAGCGCAGCCGCAGGTTCGCCCGGCGCGCCGGTCCTGCTCAGCGGCACCGGCAAGGATCAGGTCCATTTGCTGCTGGTCTGCACCGGCGAGCGCGGCCTGTCCGGCGCCTTCAACTCCTCCATCGTGCGCCTCGCCCGCGAGCGCGCGCTGGCGCTGATCAATCAGGGCAAGGAAGTCAAATTCTTCTGCGTCGGCCGCAAGGGCTATGAACAGCTGCGCCGCACCTTCGACAAGCAGATCGTCGAAAGTGTCGAGTTGCGTTCGGTCAAGCAACTCGGTTTCGTCAATGCCGAAGGCATCGCCAAGAAGGTGATCGCCCGTTTCGAAGCCGGCGAGTTCGACGTCTGCACGTTGTTCTATTCACGCTTCAAGTCCGTGATCGCGCAGGTGCCGACCGCGCAGCAGATCATTCCGCTGGTGGTCGAAGCGCCCGCGGCGAACGCCGGCCCCTCAACCTCCTACGAATATGAGCCGGAAGAGGACGAAATCCTCACCCGGTTGCTTCCGCGCAACCTCGCGGTGCAGATTTTCCGCGCGCTTCTGGAAAACAATGCGTCGTTCTATGGCGCGCAGATGAGCGCGATGGACAATGCCACCCGTAACGCGGGCGACATGATCCGCAAGCAGACGCTGATCTACAACCGAACCCGCCAGGCGATGATCACGAAGGAGCTGATCGAAATCATCTCCGGCGCAGAAGCGATCTAGCAACAGGAAGGTTTCATGGCTTACGTCACGAAGGCGACAACCAGCGGCGGACGCAACGGCCGTGCTGTGCTCGATGGCGGCGCGCTGGCGCTGGCCATGGCGCTTCCGAAGGATCTTGGCGGCGCGGGCGATGGCCACAATCCGGAACAGCTATTCGCGCTCGGCTACTCCTCGTGCTTCGGTCAGGCGATTTTGGTCGTGGCCAAGAAGCACGGCATCGACGGCCAGGCCGCGAAAGTCACCGCCGAGGTGACGCTCAACACCGACGGTGGGTTTTCGCTCGCTGTCGAACTCAAGGTTTCGATCCCCGGCGCCGACAAGACCAAGGTTCAGGCGCTGGTCGAGGAAGCTCACACGGTTTGCCCGTATTCCAAGGCAACCAAAGGTAACATCCCGGTCAAGCTGACCGTCGTTTAGGTTTTTGGACTTCAAGGAGAGTTTTTCATGGCTCAACCAGCCAACCAGACCGGTCGTATCACTCAGGTCATCGGCGCCGTCGTCGACGTGCAGTTCGAGGGCCATCTGCCCGCCATTCTCAACGCGATCGAGACCAAGAACGGCAACAACCGTCTTGTGCTCGAGGTTGCGCAGCATCTCGGCGAGTCCACGGTCCGCACCATCGCGATGGACACCACCGAAGGTCTGGTCCGTGGCCAGGAAGTCAAGGATACCGGCAGCCCGATCATGGTGCCGGTTGGTGCTGGTACGCTTGGCCGCATCATGAACGTGATCGGCGAGCCGGTCGACGAACAGGGCCCGGTCAAGGCCGAAGACATGCGCGCGATCCATCAGGAAGCGCCGCTCTACACCGATCAGTCGACGGAAGCCGAAATTCTCGTCACCGGCATCAAGGTCGTCGATCTCTTGGCGCCTTACGCCAAGGGCGGAAAGATCGGCCTGTTCGGCGGCGCCGGCGTCGGCAAGACCGTGCTGATTCAGGAACTGATCAACAACGTCGCGAAAGCCCACGGCGGCTATTCGGTGTTCGCCGGCGTCGGCGAGCGTACCCGCGAAGGTAACGACCTCTATCACGAATTCATCGAATCCGGCGTCAACAAGAAGGGCGGCGGCGAAGGCTCCAAGTGCGCCCTCGTGTACGGCCAGATGAACGAGCCTCCGGGCGCACGCGCCCGCGTCGGTCTCACCGGCTTGACGGTCGCCGAGCATTTCCGCGACCAGGGCCAGGACGTGCTGTTCTTCGTCGACAACATCTTCCGCTTCACGCAAGCTGGCTCGGAAGTGTCGGCGCTGTTGGGACGTATTCCGAGCGCCGTGGGTTATCAGCCGACGCTCGCCACCGACATGGGCGCGCTGCAGGAGCGCATCACCACCACCCACAAGGGTTCGATCACTTCGGTGCAGGCCATCTACGTTCCGGCCGACGACTTGACCGACCCGGCGCCCGCCACATCGTTCGCCCATTTGGACGCGACCACGGTGCTGAACCGCGCGATCTCGGAAAAGGGCATCTATCCCGCGGTGGACCCGCTCGACTCGACGTCGCGCATGCTGTCGCCGCTGATTGTCGGCGATGAGCACTATCAGACCGCGCGTATGGTTCAGCAGGTATTGCAGCGCTACAAGTCGCTGCAGGACATCATCGCCATTCTCGGCATGGACGAACTGTCTGAAGAGGACAAGATCGCCGTCGCCCGCGCCCGCAAGATCGAGCGCTTCCTGTCGCAGCCGTTCTTTGTCGCTGAAATCTTCACCGGATCGCCGGGCAAGTTCGTCGACCTCGCTGACACCATCAAGGGGTTCCGCGCGATCTGCGAAGGCAAGTACGATCACCTGCCGGAAGCTGCCTTCTATATGGTTGGGACCATCGAAGAGGCGGTCGAAAAGGGCAAGAAGCTCGCGGCCGAGGCAGCGTAAGCATGGCCACCTTCCACTTCGATCTTGTTTCTCCTGAAAAGCTCACCTTCTCCGGTGAAGTCGATCAGGTCGATGTACCCGGCGTTGAAGGCGATTTCGGCGTGCTCGCCGGCCATGCGCCGGTCGTCGCCGCAATCCGTCCGGGAATCCTGACGGTCACCACCGGCGGCACGCATCAGAAGATCATCGTGCTCGGCGGACTCGCCGAAGTGTCGGAGAAGGGTTTGACGGTCCTCGCGGACGTGGCGACATCGATCCAGGAGCTCGATCGCGCGCAGTTCGCCGACACGATCTCCCATATGGAAGCCAAGCTGGCCGAGAAGGAAGGCTCCGAACTCGACCAAGCCATCGAGCGGTTGGACCACTACAAGAGCATTCAGCATCAGCTCAACTCGACTGCGATGCATTAAGCAACGTAGCCAGTCTTCTCCCATCGAACACAAAGGGCGCCCGACGGCGCCCTTTTTCTTTTGCCAGAACTGAACGGGCGGCTCAGACGAATTTCGCGAACCGGCTAGCGACGGTTCGATAGACGTCGCGCCTGAACGGCACCACGAGGTCGGCGACGCGATCGAGCCGCTCCCATCGCCACGAATCGAACTCGGGTGGCTGCCCGTTGCGCGGCGTGAGCGGATCAACATCCTCGTCGCGCCCTGCGAAACGCAATGCGAACCACTTCTGTCGCTGGCCCCGGAATTTCCCGAGCCGATGCGCCGGATTATCGTACGGCGGAAACTCGTAGGTCAGCCAGTCGGTTTCATCGAGATACACCGCGTTGACAACGCCGGTTTCTTCCCAGAGTTCGCGCATCACGGCGTCGCGCGGATTTTCGTTCGCGTCGATACCGCCTTGCGGCATCTGCCATTCCAGTCCGGGAAGAATGATTTCGGGTCCGTCGTCCCTGAAACGTCGTCCGATCAGCACCAGACCATGTGCGTTGAACAGCGCAATGCCGACATTGGGGCGATAAGGCTTGCTATCGCTCATCGGGAATTAGCTGCCCGAAAGGCTGGCAAATTCCTTGACCACGCGCTCGTAAACCGGACGCTTGAAAGGAACGATCAGTTTGGTCAGGTTCTGCATTGGCTCCCAGCGCCAGGTGACGAATTCCGGTTTGTGCCCGTCGCCTGGATTGACCACGTTGATCTCGTTGTCCTTGCCCGTGAAGCGGATCGCATACCACTTCTGGCGCTGACCGCGATAGCGCCCCTTCCAGGCGCGCCCGGCCACGGTGCGCGGAATATCATAGATCAGCCAGTCCGCGACTTCGCCGAGTTTCTCGACCGAGCGAACGCTGGTTTCTTCATAGAGCTCGCGTTTCGCCGCGATCCAGGTGTCTTCGCCGGGATCGACACCCCCCTGCGGCATCTGCCAGACATGCGCGTCGTCGACGTGTTCGATACCGCCCGCGCGACGACCGATAAAGACGAGCCCCTCGTCGTTGATAAGCATCATGCCGACGCATGTTCGATAAGGCAGATCGTCGTAGCGCGCCATTCCGTCAATGCCTCTTCCGCCTCCACAGCCCAATGAACGACGGGGCCGGGATTCTGGATGTTAGCTCGATTTTGATTTCAGCATCGCGGTTGTCAATGGCACAAGCATTACGCCACGGCTTTCGAGAGCTTTGGTCCAGATGCCGATCCGCTCGATGGACACCGGAAGCGCCGAGGCCATACCGACGGCAACGCCCCGCTGCTTCGCCAGATCCTCAAGCCTTGCAAGTGCCTTGTCGATCTCCACCGATGTCGGGACCGCATCGAT
>JBEPUM010000062.1:0-17468 GCA_041691515.1 Pseudomonadota bacterium
CAAGCTTGCGGCCGGTTTGAAGGGCGATGCCCCGCCCTAAACCGGCGCAAGTATTTCTGGATAAACGTCAGTTCGGCCGGTAGGCGCCGGTTCGCGGATCGAGCCGCAGGGTCGGAATCTCATTGGTGCGCGCGGCCTCGGCAACCCGGGCCATCCGCGCTTCCTCGATCTCATGATTGATCCGCTTGGCGGTACGATAGACCCAGCGGACCGCGGCCAGTCCACCCAGGGTCCCTGCAAGTGCAATCAGCGGCGGCATCGGTCGATCCTTGTCCTTCATCATCGGACCCCCACGGATATATTCTCGCGCAACCGGATCGTTCCTGCAATCGGCTCGAACGAGACTAAATATCGCGGGACGATGGCGCTCAGAACCCGAATTTAGCCCAAATTGCCCGGGTCTCCAGCGCGGAAATCAGCTCGTCCGGCAACCCCGGGATACCGTCCAGCGACGCAAGCGCTTCGGCACCCGCGGATTTGCGGCCGAGCAGCCCCGACAACAGACCGCTCGAGGGTGCAATCACCGGCGTCCTGACCTTGTCGCCGAACCGCGCCCGCAACGTCGACCTGAGGTCGCCGATGGCGTCCGCAAGACCGAGCGCAACGGATCGCTCGCCCGCCCAATACTCGCCGGTGAACAGCAGATCGTCCGTGCCTTTGAGTTTGGCGCCGCGGCTTTGTTTCACCAAAGAAATAAACGTGGCGTGGATCTCGCGCTGAAGCGCCTTCAGCCGCGCCACATCGTCGGGGTTTTCCGGCAGGAACGGATCGAGCGTCGCCTTGTGCTCGCCTGCCGTATAGAGCCTGCGCTCCACGCCGATCTTCTTGATCAGTTCGGTGAAGCCGAAACTGCCGCCGACCACCCCGATCGAACCCAGGATCGATGATGGATCGCAGAAAATTTCATCTGCCGCGCAGGCGATCATGTAGCCGCCCGAGGCTGCGACGTCTTCGACGAACACCAGCACTGGAAGTTTTTTCTCCTGCGCGAGTTGCCGGATGCGTAAGTAAATCTGACGCGACTGCACCGGCGAACCACCCGGCGAATTAATCACCAGCGCGACCGCCTTCGCGCTCTTCACTGCGAACGCGCGCTCCAGCGTTTTGGCCAGGCCTGCGAGCGTCATACCCGGCCTGAGCGGCGTCACGGCGCCGATCGTGCCGGACAATCGCACCACCGGCACCACCGCGCTGCCGCGTCGCCATCGCTCTGGAAGAAATTTCATCAGCGCTGCTCTCATCTTGGGCAATCTCCGTTATGTGACTGTGTCCGTTTTGCCCATGCCGTTTGTTAAACTTCAGTAATTCTTAATCACGCAAGTGTCATTGAAAGTGTGGAACGCGTTTTGCATTTCAGCAGTATTATCGGCTCGCAATGGCGCAGCTGACCCGACGGCTGCAACGAAGCAGCGGAGAGCACCATGAAGATCTATCTGCTGGTGATGATTATCGGTAGCCTTCTCACTGCAATTCATTTCACGTCTGCACCTAAACAACCGGACACGCTTCCGCAGTAGCACGGCGGTTCCGTAGGCGTTAGACACCGGGCAACGCGATAACGCGCACGCCTGCCAAAATATCCTGCGCTTCTTGAGTGGGCTGGCCTGACTCATCGTTGAGCATCAGCCCCGGACAAAGCTGAAGCGGCGCCCGGCTTCCCTTGATGGCGCGAACCAGCACGCGGATCGCCGGTTTGCCCGCATCCGGATGTACCGGCCGGATCGCGACACCGCCAAAACCACGTTCCAAAGAGCTCAACACCTCGGCTAGAGCATCTCCACGCCAGATCAGGCTGAGCACGCCGCCGGATTTCAGCACGCGCCGCGCCGCATGAATCCATGTCTCGAGCGTGGCGGGTTCCGCCATGTGTGCCGCGCGCCTGACGTCATCTGGGGACGAGCGGTGCCGCGCCGGATCGTTGAATGGCGGATTCATCAGGACCACGTCGACGCTGTCAGGATTGAGACCGGCCGCGGCGAAAGCATTCGCCTCAGCCGCGATATCAAGGATACAGACTTGCGCCGCGATCCCGTTGAGATCAGCGTTGGCACGCGCAAGATTGGCAAGACTTTCGTCCCGTTCGACCATCAGCAGGTCGATGCCGGCGACGCGCGTTGCCACCGCAAGCCCGGCAGCGCCGACACCCGCTCCGAAATCGACGACGCGATCACCGGGCCGAGCCGGTGTCGCCGCCGCGAGCAGCACGGCATCGTGACCGGCGCGATGGCCCGACATCGGCTGGCGCAAACGCAACCGTCCGCCGAGAAATGCGTCTTCGCTGGTCTCGAGCTGACCGGTCATCGCCCGCTGTCGTCGAACCGCAATTCGTGGGCAAGCCCGGCATCGGTGAGAAGCTGCCGCGCCTCGCGGTTGTCGTCTTCGTGAACCAGAATGCGGCGGGGCAGAACGCCGAGCGATCCCTCGATCACGCTCATGTTCTGGTCGAGCACCAGATGATGGATATTGGCGCCATCCAGCAGCGCACCGACCGCCGACACCAGCACCACATCGTTGGTTCGAACCAATTCCCGCACGTCACGTTCTCCTGAAGCCGACACAGCTTCACAGCCCCGTGGGCCATGTCAACAGCTACCTGCCCTTGCCGCGCCAACCGGCACTTTCTATGGTGTTATGGCTGGAAACGGCACGAATTGCGCAAAACTGGAGATTTACGCTTGGCGGTCATCGTCCCATTCGAAAGCCACCCGACAGCCTCGATCGACCAGCTTGTAGCGCTTGTCGCTGCCGACATGGAACGTGTCAACGCCACCATTTTGTCGCGGACCGGGTCGGAAGTCACGATGATCCCGGAAGTCGCTAACCACCTGATCTCGTCCGGTGGCAAGCGGCTGCGCCCGATGCTGACGCTGGCGATGGCTAACCTCACCGGCTATTCCGGCGAAGGGCATATCAAGCTCGCCGCCTCCGTCGAATTCATGCATACCGCCACGCTGCTACACGACGACGTGGTCGACGAAAGCGAACTGCGCCGCGGCAAGCTGTCGGCGCGCATGCTGTGGGGCAACGAGGCCAGCGTTCTGGTCGGCGACTTCCTGCTCGGACAGGCGTTCCGGATGATGGTCGAGGTCGGCTCGCTGCGCGCGCTCGACATCCTGTCGTCTGCGGCAGCCACCATTGCCGAAGGCGAGGTCATGCAGCTCGCGGCGGCGAAAAACACCGCGACCACCGAGGACGAATACCTCGCGGTCATCCGCGGCAAGACCGCCGAACTGTTCGCCGCCGCCTGCGAGGTCGGCCCTGTGATTGCCAATCGCCCGAAGGCGGAGGAAACCGCGGCCGCCAGCTTCGGCATGAATCTCGGGATTGCCTTCCAGCTCGTCGACGACGTGCTCGACTACGGCGGCAAGTCCGCAAAACTCGGCAAGAACGTCGGCGACGATTTCCGCGAGGGCAAGATCACCCTGCCGGTGGTGCTGGCGTTCCGCCGCGGCAACGATACCGAACGCGAATTCTGGGTGCGCGCGCTGGAGCGCGGCGAGATCGGCGATGCCGACCTCGATCATGCCATCGGCCTGATGACCAAGCACCGTGCGCTGGAGGATACGCTCAACCGCGCCCAGCACTACGGCGCGATGGCAGTCGATGCGCTGGCGCTGTTTCCGCCTTCGCCGATGAAGAGCGCGCTGGAGCAGGTGGTGGCATTCTGCCTGGCGCGATCGCACTGATACCGGAGAGCTGCGCCTGCTTTACCTCGCCCCGCTTGCGGGGAGAGGTCGGATCGCGGCGGCGATGCAAGGCATCGTCCGATGTGATCCGGGTGAGGGGCAAGGCATCGCGCGCACGTCACCGTCGAAATTTGAGATCGACCAGACCTTCACCCCAACCCTCTCAGCGCTGCTCGCGGCGCGGCCCCGCGAGAGCGGGGCGAGGGAGAGGAGTCAGCTCAGCGTGCCCGCATGCACCCACCATTGCGGGTGATTGAGCTGGATTTTCTGCGCGGCGTTATGCGCATCGGCATCGGTATTGAAGATCGCAAAGCAGGTCGCGCCGGAGCCGGACATCCGCGACAGCCGCGCGCCGGTCGCGCGCAGCGCCTTCAGCACCTCACCGATCACGGGCTGAACGCGAATCGCGGGCGCTTCGAGATCGTTGGTGCCGTCCGCCAGCATACCGAGCCAGTCATCCATCGACGCTCCGGCATCCGGCCACACGATCGCTTCGATCACATCGGATACGCCGACGTGCAGTTCACCGTTCCGCAGGCCAAGCGCTGCGAAGACATCTTTTGTGGCAACGGCAACGCGCGGGTTGACCAGCACGGCCGGCATGGCCGGCAGGCTCAACGGCTGCAAGGTCTCCCCGACGCCGGTCATTATGCAGGCCTCGGAGCGGACGCAGACCGGCACATCGGCGCCGGTCAACTGCGCCGCCGCGGTCAACCGGGGATCGGCCATCGCGATATTGTTGAGCTTCGCGAGAAGCCGCAGCGCTGCTGCGGCATCCGCCGAACCGCCGCCAATGCCGGCCGCGACAGGCAAATGTTTGTCGAGCATAAAATTGCCCGTCTTCAGGTTCGCGACCCGTTCGCCGAGAAGACGCGCAGCCTTGAGAACGAGATTGTCGGCGGCCTCGCCGCATTCCTGCGCGCGCGGACCGCTGGTGGCGAGCTTGAGGTCCATGCCCGACGTCAGGGTCAGGCGATCGGCGCAATCGGCGAATGCAACCACACTTTCAAGATCGTGAAAGCCATCGGCGCGGCGGCCCAGTACCCGCAGGGTCAGGTTGACCTTGGCGCAGGCACTTTCGTTCAGCACTGCCGATTTCATATTCGCGTTGTCGAGCGTGGTCATGGCGCATGACAAAAGCCAAAACCGCGCACGAATCAAATGATTTTTGCGGTTGCAACCGGCTCCGGCCCGCGCACAGGCCGGTCGCCGAGGACGCCGGGCCGAAGCTCGCGCGAACAGACCCGCGCGATCAGCCGCCCTTGCCGTCTTCCTTTTTCTTGTCCGCCGACGCCGCCGACGGGGTGTTATCCGCCGACAAGCCGTTTTCGATCTTGGCCTCGATCTTCGGCAGTTCTTCCGGCTCCGGCTTCAGGTCGCGCGCGTGCTGCCACTGGAATTTGGCCTCGAGCGTCCGGCCGACGCGCCAATAGGCATCGCCGAGGTGATCGTTCACCGTCGGATCTTCCGGTTTCAGGTTGATGGCGCGCTCAAGCGTCTTGACCGCTTCGTCGTAGTTACCGATGCGGTAGTAGGCCCAGCCGAGGCTGTCGACGATGTAGCCGTCATCCGGCCGCTGATCGACGGCACGTTTGATCATCTTCATGGCTTCGTCGAGATTAGTGCCGCGATCGATCCAGGAGTAGCCGAGATAGTTCAGAACGTGCGGCTGCTCCGGCTGAATTTCGAGCGCCTTCTTCATGTCGGCTTGCGCCTTGTCCCAGTCCTTCGAGCGCTCCTCGCAAATGCCGCGGAAATAGTAGTAGACCCAGTTCGGCTTATCCTCCGTGCTGGTGGAGATCACGTCGATGCCCTTGGTATAGGTCTGCGCGCAATCGGCGAACTTCTTGCGGCCGCGCTCGACGTTGCCGAGCGCCATGATGGCTTCCAGATCCTTCGGATCCTGCTCCGTGACGTCTTTCAGAATCTTGATTGCCTCGTCGCTGCGGTCAGCCGCATCGAGGTCCGTCGCGAGCTGAATCTGTGCATTGCGCTTCAGCGGAGAATTGGCAGGCATCCGCTCATAAACGCTGATCGCCATCTGCGGCTTCTTGACGGATTCATAGAGATCGGCGAGCGACAACAGCGCCATCGGATGATTGGGCGCGAGATATAGCGCGAGCTGCAGATAGACCAGCGCCAGATCCTCGCCACCGCGCCGGGTCAGCGATGCGCCGATGCCATAAAGAGCTTCTGCCGCACCGGTCTGCGGTGAATCCACGAGCTGCGGCAACTTTTTGCCGGCCTTGGTTTCCTTGATGCCTTCCTGAACCAGCGGATGACGCGCCAGCTTCTTGTCGTACGCTTCGTAAATGGCGAGCGCCGCCGCATCGTCCTTGTTGCGCGACAACCACCGCGCATAAGCATCGGCAACGCGAAGCGCGGAATTATCGAGCTTGTAGGCGCGTTCAAGACGAACGCCGGCGTCCTTCTCCTTGCCAGCCAGATCGAGCAGCATTCCCGAATGCAGGTCCTTGAAGATCGGATACCATTCAGGTCCGGTCAGCTTGTCGATATTAGCGACGGCTTCCTTGGTGTCACCTGCACCGTAGGAGGCCCAACCGGACAGCAGCGTCGCCACCAGATCGGTGATCGGGCCCCGCACAGACTGATTGATGTTTTTCTGCGCAGCGGCATACTTTTTCATCTTGAGATTGTGCACCCCGACGACCAGCCGCGCGACGCGATTGGATTTGTCGATCGTCAAGATGCGGTCGGCGAGTTTCACGGCGGCGGCGATGTCGCCCTCGGCCAGCGCCGAGATGAACGCGCGATCCAGAAGCTCGCTGTTTTTCGGATCGGTGCGCAGTGCCGAACGGTAGAACGCCGCCGCGGATTTGGCATCGCGCTCGATGCTGGCGTGACGCGCGGCAAGATAACTGCCCGCCGTCGTCATGGTGCGCAAATCGTGAGCGCTCGGGAATTCCGCAGTGTCGGTTGGATGTTCCGGCGTCTGTGCCGCTAGGGGACCCGACAGCACGAGCGACGTCGCAGCGGCAATGGCAATCGCCAAGCGATTAAAACGAATGGACAACATCAGGATTCGCCTAGCTCCAGGGTTTCACGGCATGAACATCAGGCAGTCTCGGATGCGCAACCCGACCGGATCAAGCAGCGCGACAATGCCGCGTTTGGCCTTCAACCGCAAGGATAGCACCGGCATCCGAAGCCGGCAGGCGCTCGCGTCAATTCGAAAAAATCGCTGCGGTTTCATGCCACTTGCCTGAAAGCGCCTGCACTGTGGCGGTATCGTGGCCGCTGAAACAGCAGGCAATCCCGGTGTTCACGCGAACGTGGTCACATCGCCTCGTAGTTCGGGCCGCCCCCGCCTTCCGGCGGAACCCAGGTGATGTTGCCGTTCGGGTCCTTCACGTCGCAAGTTTTGCAGTGGACGCAGTTCTGGGCATTGATCTGGAAGCGCGGGCCGTTCGACTCCTCCACCCACTCATAGACGCCCGCCGGACAATAGCGGTTCGACGGACCAGCAAAGACATCGTGCTCGGAAGTCTTCTGAAGCGCCATGTCGGCGACCTTCAGATGAACAGGCTGGTCCTCTTCATGATTGGTATTGGACAGGAACACTGACGAGAGCCGGTCGAACGTCAGCTTGCCGTCCGGCTTCGGATAGGCAATCGGCTGATATTCCTTGGCGGGCTTCAGCGTCTTGCGATCTGCCTTGGCATGGCTGAGCGTGCCGAACAACGAGAAGCCGAGCGTGTTGCACCACATATCGAACCCGCCGATCAACATGCCGATCATGTTGCCGAACTTCGACAACAGAGGCTTGACGTTGCGCACCTTGTACAGGTCCTTGCCGATCGCCGAACTGCGCCAGCCGGTCTCGTATTCCATCAGTTCGTCGTTGGCGCGGCCTGCCGCCAGCGCGGCCGACACATGCTCGGCGGCTTGCATTCCGCTGGCCATCGCGTTGTGCACGCCCTTGATGCGAGGCACGTTGACGAAACCGGCGGCACAGCCGATCAGCGCGCCGCCCGGGAATACCAGTTTAGGCACCGACTGATAGCCGCCCTCGGTGATCGCGCGCGAACCATAGGCCAGGCGCTTGGCACCGGCGAAGGTGTCGCGGATCATCGGATGGGTCTTCAACCGCTGGAATTCCTCGAACGGATAAAGATACGGATTCTGATAATTCAGATGCACCACGAAGCCGACGGCCACGAGGTTGTCGTCGTAGTGGTACAGGAACGAACCGCCGCCGGTTTTGTCGTCGAGCGGCCAGCCCATCGTATGCTGCACCAAACCCTTCTTGTGCTTGGCCGGATCGATCTGCCAGATTTCCTTGAGACCGATGCCGAATTTGCCGGGCTCGCAATCCTTGTCGAGCGCGAACTTGGCGATGAGTTGCTTGGTCAGACTGCCCCGCGCGCCCTCGGCAAACAGCGTATATTTGCCGAGCAGTTCCATGCCGCGCGTGAACGAATCCTTTGGCTTGCCATCACGTCCGATGCCCATGTCGCCGGTGGCGATACCGCGCACTGCGCCGTTATCGTCATAGAGCGTCTCCGCCGCCGCAAAACCCGGATAGATTTCAACGCCGAGCGCTTCGGCTTTGGTCGCGAGCCAGCGGCACACCATGCCGAGCGAGGTGATGTAGCAATGATGGTTGTTCATTAGTGGCGGATTGATGAAATTCGGCAGCCGGAAGCCGCCGGTCGCAGTGGTCAGGATGAACTGGTCGTCCTTGACTTGCGTCTTCAGCGGGCAGTCCGCATCCTCGCGCCAGTCCGGAATCAATTTGGCGAGCGATACCGGATCGATCACCGCGCCGGACAAGATATGCGCGCCGACTTCGGATCCCTTCTCGACCACCACGATGGTGAGATCGGCATTGAGCTGCTTGAGCCGGATCGCCGCCGACAGACCGGCCGGTCCCCCGCCGACGATGACGACGTCGAATTCCATGGACTCACGTGGCGGCAATTCTTCGGTGCTCATGATCTGGTTCCGGCAACAGGTAACTTTACGTTTGTAATACTTCTAAGGGTTGTTGTTTCCGATTTTTTGCCGGAGAACAACCATGGAAATGCCGTCCGGGCGTTTCGCATGGAGCCCTGTTCCTCCTAATCTCCGCAAAATCGCTTGTATGCCAGCATGACCGCCGACCGCGCACCCACCGTCCGAGAACTCATGGCCTTCTATCTCGAGGCCGGGGTGGACTGTGCGCTGGGCGATGAACCCGTCGACCGATTGTCCGCGCCGGATCAGCCAGTCGCAGCATCTGCGCCAGCCGGAACTGCTGCGCCACCGCGACCGGCGCTGAAACCCGCCGCGCCAGCACCGCGCGCCGAGATCGCACCGCCACCCGATGTCGCCATCGAATCCGCGCGCGAGGCAGCTCGCACCGCACCCTCACTCGAGGTGCTGCGAACCCTGCTCGACGGCTTTGACGGCTGCGCCTTGAAATTCACCGCATCGCGGCTGGTATTTGCCGACGGCAATCCGCAGGCGCGCCTGATGTTCGTCGGCGAGGCACCTGGGCGCGACGAGGATATCGAAGGCCTGCCGTTTGTCGGCCGGTCCGGACAATTGCTCAACCGGATGATCGCCGCGATCGGGCTCGATCGCAGCAAGGTCTATATCGCCAACGTCATTCCATGGCGGCCGCCCGGCAACCGCACGCCGACGCCGCAGGAAACGCAGATCTGTTTGCCGTTCATCCGGCGTCAGATCGAACTGGTGAACCCGGATGTCGTGGTCACCTTGGGCAATCCCTCGACGCAGACGCTGCTGTCGACGCGGGAGGGCATCATGAAGACCCGCGGCAAGTGGTTCGACTACGATACCGGCACCCGCAAGATCAAAGCGCTTGCGACCTTCCATCCGGCCTACCTATTGCGCTCGCCATCGTACAAAAAGATGGCGTGGCAGGATTTGCGCTCCATTGCCAAGGCGCTGGGAGATACGGCGCCGGACAAGGCCTGAGCGGTCAACGCGCGTTCGGCGGACGGAATGTCACGGCGCTTTCGGCCGTACGATGGCCCAGCCGACCCGCAGCGAAGGTTGCCGGCCCGTGACGAGCCGATCGAACGCGCGCGGAATCTCCGGAACGATGCCTGGGAACCGTTTTGCGATATCGTCCGGAGGCGTGCCCGCGGTGTCCGCCGCGAGCCAGACCACGACACCACCGAGTTCGCTGAATTTTTCCGGCGTCATCCAGGGCGTACGCTCGGGTGTTGCGTCGAGCAACAGATGCGGCCGCGACGGCCCGAGCGCGACAAGGGCCGCGAGTTGCGGATCGCCAGCCACCGCCTGCAGCGGCCTATTGGTGCGTCGCGCGAAATTCTCGCCGAAGAAACGACCGATCGCCGACGCGGGAACCGAGGTCGGCACGTCCGTGCTTGCAAACCACGGCTGCACAACGATGGTTGCAACCACCGCAAGCGCCGGCGCAACGACAGCCGCCAGCCACGCCGTGCGCAGCACTCGCTGACGGCGCAGATGAATGAGATCGCCGGAGAGCACGACGACCGCGAGCCCGGACATCAGGAGCGCGATCGCAGCGCCTCCCGCGACGTGATCGATCCCGAACAGCGCAGAAACAAGACTTCCCGCCAGCGCCGGCGCAATG
Source organism: Pseudomonadota bacterium (assembly GCA_041691515.1). GTDB lineage: Bacteria > Pseudomonadota > Alphaproteobacteria > Rhizobiales > Xanthobacteraceae > Nitrobacter. The sequence goes on from JBEPUM010000062.1 coordinate 10,276, forward strand.
GCGAAGACATAGACGAATTTTCGCGCCAGCGGATCGGTCGGCGGCCGAAAAATTACCGGCGCATCTTCAGGTTTTCGATTGCCGAGGCCTGAGACGAATCGTGAATCAAGAATAACGAGCAGCGCGATGCCCGCCATCGCGAGCAGCAGACCGCCTAGCAGTTCACCCCAGCGCAGCAAACGCAGGTTTAATTCGGCAACAGGGGGCCATTGCGGCATATCGAGTGCGTCTGCGCGAACCAGCCAAATCAGGTAGGGAAGCGCAAGCACCACGATCACCAGCAGCGCGAACAGCGGATCGAACGACGTCAGCGTGCGGCGGCCCCGCGCAGTCACCAATGCGAACGCGACGAGCAGCAGCAACAGCCCGATCGCGGCCGGCGTCGTGAGCAGCAACAGACCGGCTTCAATCGACAGCGCGAACCAGGCATTGCGGCGGCCTTGGCCGATGATCTGCCACGCATGCAGCAATATCAGCGCCCATAGTGGGCACGCGAGCACCAGCGGGCCGAAGGTAAGACCAAGCACACCGAATGCGGTGACCGTCATCGTCAGCAGAACCGCGAGAACCGCCTGCTGACCGCCGACGATGGTCCGGGCCAGTTCGTACAGCGCCCGGAAGGCCGTGATAAAGCAGAGTTGCGACAGCACGTAGACGCCGAATACATGATTGCCGGCGAGACGATAGGCAATGTCGGCGAGCCAGAACGCCAGCGGCGGGCCGAGATCCGTTCCGACCCGGTATTCCCGGCCGAACGCCAGCGCGGTCGCGAGATCGCCGGGCGGACTTCGATACAGCAGCAGCGGCAAAACGAGCCAGAGCGCCGCCTGAAACAGCACCACGATCCAGAACACCAGCCGCGGCCTGGCGCGGATCAGTTCAACAACCAGCGAGGTGAAACGCATGAAATGCCTGAGACCGGGCGGGGGTGCCGCAGAGTGATAAGACGCGCCAGCGGTAGAGGCAACTGGCTTGGCCGGTAGCCCTGACTTTCATTCAGGCCGCTGTTTCGACCGATATCGATGTCTCAATGGTCATGGACGCTTCTTCTATCACCACAGTCTCGTCGGCCACCACGATCCGATGACGTTCGCGTGCCGCGGCGACCGGCGCAAAGAACCGGCGGTGATGCTGTGTGGGCCCGAGCCGTCCCAGCGCCTCGAGATGCGCGGGCACGCCATAGCCCATGTGCCGTTCGAAACCGTAGCCGGGACAATCCTGCGCCAGTTTGCACATCAGCCGGTCGCGCGACACCTTGGCGATAATCGAGGCCGCCGCGATCGAGAGCACGATGCCATCGCCGCCGATCACCGCCTCGCAGTCGCAAGGCGTGTCGAGCCGGTCGCGGCCATCGACGAACACGTGCTTTGGCATATCCGGCAGCGCATGAACCGCGCGCGCCAGCGCCCACAGCGAGGCGCGCAGAATATTGTCGCGATCGATCCGCGCCGGCGATGCATAGACTACTGCGAAAGATGCGGTTGCGGTGATTTCCTCGAACAACTCCTCGCGGCGCGCCGCCGACAGCCGCTTGGAATCGTCGATCCCCTTAGGGATGCGCTTGGGGTCGAGCACGACCGCGGCGGCAACCACCGGTCCCGCCAGCGGACCGCGGCCCGCCTCGTCGCAACCGGCGACCGGCCACACCCCGCGCTTCAGCAGCGCGCGTTCGCGCCGAAAGCTCGGCGCCGCGACGGCGATCACGCCTTTCGGCAGTTTTGCCGGCTTGTCTTTGGATTGGTCGCGAATCATGCGGGCGATGGTGCGGATGGGAGGACTGCAAGACAAATGAAAAATGCGGCTATGCCCGCTGTCCCCTGCGGTTCCGCCATTCATTCCCCTCGATAATATAGACGCTGCGCGGCGGGCGCTTCGCATCGGTCACGTCGGTGAGATAGCGCATGCCGATCTTGGTCAGCGCATGGATCGATGCGGCGTTGGCGGCATTGACCAGTCCGAGCAGCCGCGCGACTCCCAGCGTCTCGAATCCGAAAGCCAGTTGCGCTTCTCCAATTTCGGTAGCGATACCCCTACCCCAGGCCTGACGCGCCAGCACAAAGCCGATCTCGAAGTCGTCGGAACCGAGCGCGTCGCAAGAAAACAGCCCGGCAAAGCCAATGACGCCGCCCGCGGGCTTCTCGGTCAGCACGGCGATTTCGGTGAGGCCGGGACCGAAGGTAAAATATTTCCGGATGAAGGCCTCGGATTGCTCTGGCGGCATCGGCCCGCCGCCGAAGACATAGCGCATCACGTCGGCATTGCCGAAAATGCGGTCGTGCAGAACCGGAATGTCGGCTTCGGTGGTCGTGCGTAGAACGAGACGCGGCGTCGTCAGAATGACCAGCGGAGATTGAGGTACGGACGCGGCTTCATCATCGTTCATCCCGCCGCCATACGCCAGTTTCCCGACAAGGGAAAGTTCGCCCTAATCCGGCAGATGAACCCGCCGGTCATTGCCGACCTCGATGCCGGGAGCGACGACGACCTCCCACGGATGCCCGTCGGGATCGGAAAAATAGCCGGAATAGCCGCCATAGTCGGTGACGTGCGCAGGCTTCCGTAGCGAAGCACCTGTCGTCACCGCGAAATCCAGCACGGCATCGACCTCTTCTTTTGTGCTGCAATTCCAGGCCAACGTCATCCCGCGAAACCCCTGCGGCCGCGGGCGATCGGGCAGCGTCGCATCCTGCGCAAGCTGATCCCACGGAAACAGCGCGAGCACTGGGCCGCCGGTCTCGAAGAACGCAACGGCTTCGCCGGTTGCGCTCATTTTCCGGGTAAAGCCGAGCGCTTCATAAAACGCGATGCTGGCGCTGATATCGCTGACGCCGAGCGTAATCACCGTGAGACGCGCCACCGGCGCCGGCAACTTGTTACTCATCACACATCCCCGCTCAAATCAGGTTAGAATAAACTGAGTTGCTGCCCGCTATGTTTTGGCTTCGCAAAATGATCCGTCGTCAGCCTCATACGCCGCTTGTTGAGACCCAGTTTCTCGCAGGCGATCTCGAACCGGCGGCCGATCATCCAGGCCATTGGACCTGTGCCCTTCATGCGCGTACCCCACTGCGAATCATAGTCCCGACCGTTGCGCATGTCGCGGATCAGGGTGAAGACGTGCCGATAACGGTCAGGATAATTCGCCATCAGCCATTCGCGAAACAAATCGCGCACCTCGAGCGGCAGCCGCAGCAGCACATAGCTCGCTTCCCTCACGCCGGCATGGGCGGCGGCGTCGAGAATGCGCTCGATCTCGGTGTCGTTCAGCGCCGGGATGACCGGCGCCACCATGACGGTGGTCGGGATGCCGGCTTCTGATAATTGCCGCAGCGCCTCCAGCCGCCTCATTGGCGTCGAGGCGCGCGGCTCCATAGTGCGCGCCAGTTTCGGATCGAGCGACGTCACCGAGATCGCCACCTTGGCGAGATTGCGCTTCGCCATCCGCGACAGAATGTCGATGTCACGTGTCACCAGCGCTGATTTCGTAACAATGCCGACAGGGTGGCCGGCGCGTTCCAGCACTTCGAGGATTCCGCGCATGATTTTGCTGTCACGCTCGATCGGCTGATAGGGATCGGTGTTGGTCCCGATTGCGATCATCTTCGGCTCGTAATCCGGCGCGGCCAGTTCCTTTTCCAGCAGCGCGGGCGCATTGGGCTTCGTGAACAGCTTCGATTCGAAATCGAGCCCCGGCGACAGGCCGAGATAGGCGTGGGTCGGCCGCGCGAAACAATAGACGCAGCCGTGCTCGCAGCCCCGATACGGATTGATCGAACGGTCGAACCCGATATCGGGCGAGTCGTTCCGGGTGATGACTTTTCGTGCGGTGTCGACCGCAATGGTGGTCTTGAACGGCGGTAGCTCATCGAGACTCTGCCATCCGTCGTCGAAAACCGTCCGGGCTTCGGCCTCGAAGCGGCCGCTGCCGTTGGATTGCGCGCCGCGGCCGCGCCGCCGTTCGCGATCAATTGCCACCTCGATCTCGGCAAAAGGAGACGCGGCACCCGCCGGTTCGGAGGGCGCCGTGACCGGCGGGTGCCTGAGGGCAAGAGAGGATGCTCTGCTCATGGTCAGAACATAGCACGCGATGAGAACAAATCAAGAACATGATTACAGCGCTCCACACTTATGTGCGGACGCTGTCGCACCGCGCTGCTGCAAAAAGCGGCGATCCGCCGGGCTGATTTGAGTGGGGCAAGATGATAACGGTTCGGGCGTTTATCTCCGCAGAGACAAGAGCGTCCCGATGCTGAGCGTCATCATTCCCACCGACGGGGTCGAACGGACGGCCGTGGCGACGCTTGCGGCACTCGTGCCGGGCGCGTCGGCCGGCGTCATTCGGGAGGTCCTCCTGGTGGACCGTGCCGGCAACAGCGTGATCGAGCGCGTCGCCGACGTCGCCGGCTGTCATTATCTTGCATGTGAGGGATCGCGGGCCGCGGCGATGGCGGCTGGCGCCAGGCAGGCGCGCGGGCCCTGGCTGATGTTTCTGCATGCCGGCGCGGTGCTCGATCCCGGCTGGATCGACGAGACCACGCAATTCATCCAGAACGTCTCGCTGAGCGAAAAGCCCCGCGCTGGCATCTTCCGCTATGCGCGCTCGCCATACAGTGAAACCGGTTGGCGCGAAGGCCTGAGGTCCCTCGCGCGGATGATGTCCGGTCCGTCCACAGATCAAGGGCTGCTGATCGCCAGGGATCATTACGAGCGCCTCGGCGGTTACGCGTCCGATATGCGGCACGCCGAGGCCCGGCTGTTGCGCCGGCTCGGACGTTCGTCACGAACGATGCTGCGCAGCCGCATCGTCGTGGCGTGAATTGAGCTTGCATCTTATTTGATTCTATCAAATAATTAATTGATAAAATCAACTGATTGGCATTGGCATGCTTCCCGACCTGGACAACCAGATTTCGTCGATCCGCAGTTTCAACCGCTTCTACACGCGCAGGATCGGCGTCATAGAGCCCCGGCTGCTCGACAGCCCATGGTCGCTTCAGGAAGCGCGCATCATTTACGAAATCGCGCACCGCCAGACCTGCACCGCCACGGACCTGGTGCGTGAACTTGGCCTCGACGCCGGATATGTCAGCCGCACCTTGCAAGGGCTGCAGCGCCGCCAGATCGTGAGCCGCAAGCCGTCGAAGGACGATGGCCGCGTCACTGAAGTTGCGCTGACCGCGAAGGGCCATGCAGCCTTCGCCGAACTGGACAAACGCTCTCGCGGCGACGTCGCAGCCCTGCTCGAGGGATTAGGCGAGCCCGAACGCGCTGCCGTGGTGAATGCCATGACCACGATCGAACAGGCGCTGGAGCCCTCGCGCTCCCACTCGGCCGTTGGTTATAGGTTGCGCACCCATCGCCCCGGCGACATCGGCTGGGTCATCTCGCGCCACGGAGCGGTGTACGCGCAGGAATTCGGATGGGACATCGGCTTCGAGGCGCTGGTTGCCGAGATCGCCGCGCAGTTTATCAAGGGTTACGATCCGGCGCGCGAGCGCTGCTGGATCGCCGAGATCGGCGGTGAACCGGTCGGCAGCATCTTTTTGGTCAAGGCTTCCGAAAAGGTTGCGAAAGTCCGGCTTCTGCTGGTGGAGAACAAGGCGCGCGGTCTCGGTGTCGGGCGCGCGCTGGTCGATGAATGCATCCGCTTTGCGAAAGACACAGGCTATTCGTCGATCACGCTATGGACGCAAAGCATCTTGCTGGCCGCACGCGGCATCTACAGCAAAGCCGGTTTTCGCCGCGTCAGGGAAGAGACGCACCACAGTTTTGGCGTGGATCTGGTCGGCGAGACCTGGGAGATGAAGCTGTAAAACGATCGCATACACGCCCTGCTCGACAACCAGCACAGGGCGTATGGATTCCGGGCTCGCGCTACGCGCGCCCCGGAATGACAGATGTTTTTGTTACGCCGAAGCGCCTTTCGCCTTTGGGCGGCGCAGATGCTCATCAAGCCGAGGCAGGATCTCGACGAAATTGCAGGGACGCGTGCGATAATCGAGCTGATGCGCGAGAATGCCGTCCCAGCCATCGCGGCACGCGCCCGGTGAGCCCGGCAGACAGAAAATGAACGTCGAACCGGCCGTGCCCGCGGTCGCACGGCTCTGAATCGTCGAGGCGCCGATCTTAGCGTGACTCAGCATATGGAATGCGATCGAAAATCCATCCATTCGTTTCTCGAACAACGGCTCAACGGCTTCCGGCGTCACGTCGCGGCCGGTGAAGCCGGTCCCGCCGGTGGTGATGACAACATCGATGCCGGGATCGGCGATCCATTTTTTCACGATGGCGCGAATCGCCCCGACGTCGTCGGTGACGATCTCGCGCGCGCCGAGCTTGTGACCGGCGGCAGTAAGACGATCCGCTAGCGTCGTGCCGGACTTGTCATCGTCCAGCGCGCGCGTGTCGGAGATCGTCAGCACCGCGATGTTGAGCGGGATGAAGGATTTTTCAGATTGATCCGAAGTCATGACGAGCGGGCTGCGTTTGCGACATCCCTCCCCCCGCTCTTGCGGTGGGGAGGGTGGTCCGAGCGAAGCGGAGGACCGGGTGGGGGCACGCGCCCGAATTCAAAGAGCCCCCCACCCCCTCCCCGCCACTCGCTTCGCTCCCGGAGGGAGGGGAGTTGATTCCGCTTCGCGGCGGGAGGGATATCGCAGGCGCTTCCCATCACAAGTTGCTCGCCCCGAACGTATTGCACGCCTGCACGGTGCCCTGCTGATAGCCGGTCATGAACCAGCGCTTGCGCTGCGCCGCCGAGCCATGGGTAAACGAATCCGGCACCACGCGGCCGGTCGCCTGCTTTTGCAAGGTGTCGTCACCGATCGCAGAAGCCGTGGTCAGCGCGGCGTCGATATCGCCGGCCTCGAGGAAGCCCGGACGTTTCTTCTCTTCGCGGTTGACCCAGACGCCGGACAGGCAGTCGGCCTGCAATTCGATCTTTACTTGAATAGCGTTGGCCTCCGCCTTGCTGCCGGCCCGCTGTTGCAGCGCAGTTGCCTTGGGCAGGATGCCGAGCAGGTTCTGGATGTGATGCCCAGCCTCATGCGCGATGATGTACGCCGCCGTGAACTTGCAGGCGTTGCCCGAACAGCCATGGAAGCGGGTCTCGACCTGACGGAAAAAATTGGTGTCGAGGAAGATCTGCTTGTCCGGCGGGCAATAGAACGGGCCCATCGCCGACTGCGCCATGC
>JBEPUM010000063.1:0-17458 GCA_041691515.1 Pseudomonadota bacterium
ACTATTTTTGAACCACAAAAAAGAAAAGCCCCGGCTTTTGGCCGGGGCTTCGATTGTCATGTCTGACGCATGTTCATGGAGGCATGATCTGATCCGAAAACCGGAAGACCACTTTCCGGGATCATGCCTAATCGCGCTGTCCGAGTAACTGCAAGAGCAGCGTGAACAGGTTGATGAAGTTCAGGTAGAGCGACAGCGCGCCGGTGATTGCCGCGCGTTCGGCGATGTCGCCGCCCTGCGAGGCATAACCGTAGATGTAGTCGTTCTTCAGCCGCTGGGTATCCCAGGCGGTGAGGCCCGCGAACACCAGCACGCCGATTATCGAGATCACGAACTGCAACATCGAACTGGCGACGAAGATGTTCACCAGGCTGGCGATAATGATGCCGAACAGGCCCATCAGCAGGAACGAGCCCATGCCGGTCATGTCACGCTTGGTGGTGTAGCCGTACAGGCTCAGTGCCCCGAACGAGGCCGCGGTGATAAAGAACACCCGCACTATCGAGGTGTGCGTGTACACCAGGAAGATCGACGACATCGATACGCCCATCAACGCCGAGAACGCCCAGAACAGCATTTGCGCCGTCGCGGGCTTCAGCCGGTTGATGCCGAACGAGATCGCGAACACCATCGCCAGCGGCGCCAGCATGAACACCCACTTCAGCGGGCTCACGAACATCGCATAGCCGAACGGCGTCAGGTACGAATTGCCGATGCGTGCCGCGGCCCCCGAGGCGTCGCCGGTGACGGCCGCCATGTAGATGCCGAGCGCGGCCAGGCCGGTGATGGCGAGGCCGATCGACATGTAGTTGTAGATCTTGAGCATGTAGGAGCGCAGACCGGCATCAACGGCCGCGCTATCAACGCGCCCAGCGGCCCGGCCGAAGGGAGAAGCATAGTTACGGTCAAAGTCCGACATGGTCGAATTCCCGTGGTTGTCTGGCACCGCAAAGGGTGTGCGCCGCCAGTGCGAATCTATCTCGGATACCTCGGCCTGCTGACATTAATTTTCCGTCATCAAGCCGTGTCCGACCCAAGCTGTATGTGGGAAACTAGCACATTCCGTGCAAGCTTCCATGCGCGGCTGAATGTCGCCCTCCCGAAAAGGGCATTGGTCTCATGCGCGGATGACGGATGCGCCAAAAGCACCCAATCCGCAAGGGAATCCTCAATCCCGCCGCACGGCGGTCATCATCCGGCACGATCGCCGCGAGCCTGCTACAAATTGTCATAAATTCCGCAGCACCGAGGCCGGTTTCTGGTTGAGCGCCATCAGCGTACCCGCCAGTCCCAGCCCGACGGTGACCACCAGCGCCACAACCACCACAACCGCCGCGCTGCCTGCCTGCCACTCAAAGCCGAGCGTCATCAGCCGGGTCACGATCAGCCATGCGGCGACCGAACCGGCCGCCACGCCGAACACCGCGGTGGCTGCGCCGATCATCATATACTCCAGCGCGTAGGCGCCGAGCAGCCGCAACCGGGTGGCGCCGAGGGTTTTCAGAATCACCGCATCATAGACGCGATGACGATGGCCGGCCGCCAGCGCGCCGCCAAGGACAAGAATCGCGGAAATCAGGGTCACGGCGCTGGCACCGCGAATCGCCAGCACCAGATTGGTGACGACGGTTCCGATGGTTTCCAGCGCCTCGCGGACCCGCACGCTTGTCACCATTGGGAAGGCGTCGGCAACGGCCTTGATCAGCGCGACGTCGCTGGTCGTATCGCCGTGGACCTCGGTCAGGGTCGCAATATGGGTGTGCGGCGCGCCACGAAAGGCGTTAGGCGAGAACACCAGCACGAAATTGATGCCGAGGCTCTGCCAGTCCACGCTGCGCATATTGCTGATGGTGGCCGTGATGTCGCGGCCGAGAACATTGACGACAACCGTGTCGCCAATCTTGAGCCCGAGCCCGTCCGCCAGTTTCTTTTCAAACGACACCAGCGGCGGCCCGTCATAATCCGGGCTCCACCACTTGCCTTCGACCACTTTCGATCCCTTCGGAACCTCGCCGGTGTAGGTCAGGCCACGATCGCTTTGCAGCACCCATTGCGCATCCTGCGACGGCTTGAGGTCTTCGGCCTTGACGCCGCGCGCCGCGACGATGCGCCCGCGCAGCATCGGCACGTCTTCCACCTTCGCTTGCGGCGCCTGCTGCTTGAGGAATGCTGTGAACCGATCCGAGACCGATGAGGGAATGTCGATGAAATAAAACGACGGCGCCCGTTCGGGCAGCGCCGCCATAAACTGCCGCCGCAGATTGCCGTCGATCTGCGTGATCGTGACTAGTACAGCAAGGCCGAGTCCGAGCGACAGCACCACCGAAGGCGTCAGCGTTCCCGGACGATGGATATTCGCGATCGCCAGCCGCAGCATGGTGATCCCGGACCGCGGCAACCGGCGCGCGACGGCCATCAGAGCGGAAGCGATGCCGCGCAAAAGCACGAACACCACCACCGATGACGCCACGAACACCGCGGCCACGCGCTTGTCGTAGGCAAGCCCAATGGCGATCCCGACCAGCAGTGCAATGACAAGCGCCATCCAGACCAGATAGCGCGTCGGCGGACGGTGAAATTCGCTTGTCACGGTTTCACGGAACAGGGCCGCGACCGGAATGTCATGAACCCGCGCCAGCGGCCACATGCCGAAGGCGAGCGCCGTCAGCAAGCCATACACGGCTGACAACGCCAGTTCGCTTACGTGCAGCGCTGGGATCACCGGCAGCGGCAGAAGATTGCCGAAGGCGCCGACGATGATGAACGGCAACGCTGCGCCGACGACGAGACCTATGAGCGAGCCGACAACGGCCAGCACAACAACCTGCGTCAAATAGATCGCAAAGACAACGCGCCCGGTCGCGCCCAGCGCCTTGAACGACGCGATAACATCGCGGCGGCGATCGATATGGCTCTTCACAGCGTTACCGACGCCGACGCCACCCACCAGCAGGGCGGCGAGCCCTACCAGTGTCAGGAATTGCGTGAACCGCGAGATGGTGCGCTCGAGCTGCGGCGAAGCGTTGCTGCGGCTGCGGATTTCCCAACCGGCCTCGGGCAGCGCGGCGCGCGCATCATCGGCCAGCACCTTCGCCGCTCTGTCGTCGGCGCGGTTATCAGGAAGCCGCACCCGGTAGATCCAGCGTACCAGGCTGCCCGGCTGCAACAACGCGGTGGCGCGCAAACCGTCGATACTCACCAAAAAGCGCGGCCCGAATCCGAGGCCGCCCGCCAGCTTGTCCGGCTCCGCTTCAACCGCGCTGCGGATTTCAAAGGTGGCGCTGCCAACGCTGATGCGATCGCCGACCTTGAGGTCGAGCCGCGCCAGCAGCGTGGGATCAGCGGCCGCGCCGAACACGCCGTTATGATCCGCGAGCAGATCGGCCATCGGGATTTTCGGCGCCAGCGTCAGTTCGCCGAGCATCGGATAGGTTTGATCGACCGCCTTGAGTTCGACCAGCGCGAGCTTTCCGTTCGGCGCGCGCGCCATGCCGCGCAGCGTCGCCGCCACCGACACCATTCCGCGCGAACGCAGGAAGGCGATTTCGTCCGGCTTTGCCTCGCGCTGGATCAGCGAAAACGAAACATCGCCGCCGAGCAGCGTACGACCCTCGCGTGCCAATCCATCGCTCAGGCTGGACGCCACCGAGCCGACACCGGCAATCGCCATCACGCCAAGCGCGATACAGGCGATGAAGACATAGAAGCCGCGCAGTCCGCTGCGCAGCTCACGCAACGCGTAGCGCAGCGGCAGGACCGACAGCCGCCTCCCGCGTGCTGCTTCCATAACAGCGGTCATTCCGCCGTCTCAACCCAGTGGCGATCAGTCGCTGGACCGTCGATATGGCCGGAACGCAACCGCACCACGCGGTCGCAGCGTTGCGCGAGCGAGGTATCGTGCGTGACCAGCACCAGCGTCATGCCGCGCTCGGCGTGTTTTGTGAACAGGAGATCGACGATCTGTTGACCGGTCGCTTCATCCAGATTTCCGGTCGGCTCGTCAGCGACGAGAATGGCAGGATCGGGCGCCAGTGCCCGCGCCAATGCGACGCGCTGCTGTTCGCCACCCGACAGTTGCGTGGGATAATGATGCAGCCGCTCGCCGAGCCCGACGGATTCAAGCTCGCGCGCGGCGCGCTGCGTTGCATCGGGAATTCCTGCGAGTTCGAGCGGCACCGCAACGTTCTCGAGCGCCGTCATCGTCGGAATCAAATGAAAGGACTGGAACACGATGCCGACGTTTCGTCCGCGAAAGCGCGCCAGGCTGTCTTCGTCGAGAGCATTGAAAGCCGTTCCGTCGACCACCACCTCTCCGCTGTCAGGACGTTCCAGGCCTGCCATCACCATGAGCAGCGTGGATTTGCCCGACCCCGACGGGCCGATCAGACCAACCGCTTCGGCGCGGGCAATACGGAGATTGATGTCCTTGAGGATATGGACTCGCGCCGCGCCGCTTCCGAGTGAGAGATTGACGTTCGAGATGGAGATGGTGTCCGGCTTGAGGGTTTGGGAATGCCCGGCCGATGACGAGGGTTCGATGAGTGTATCCATGCGAAAGTCATATGGTACTTCCTTTGCGGCGGTCGAGAGGCTGACACGCACGTTTGCGTGGCTGCTAGTCCTGGCGACGAGCACGCTGTTGGCCGCCTCGGCGTTCGCGCAAAACAGCACAGTTAATGGCCCCGTCAAACTTGTCGTGCTCGGCGATTCCTTGAGCGCCGGCCTCGGGCTCCCCGCCGCCGACGCATTTCCCGCAAAGCTCGAAAAAGCCTTAAAAGACAAAGGTATAAACGTCACTATCGGCAACGCCGGCGTCTCCGGAGATACCACGTCCGGCGGCCTTGACCGGCTCGACTGGTCGGTGCCGGAAAGCACGCAAGGTGTGATCCTCGAACTCGGCGCGAACGATGCCTTGCGCGGCACCGATCCCAAGGTGACGCGTGCCGCGCTCGACGAAATTCTGAAGCGCCTGAAGGCTCGCCATGTCGCGGTTCTCTTGTGCGGCATGCTCTCACCGCCGAATTACGGTGCCGAGTACGCCGCACAATTTAACGCGATCTATCCGGATCTCGCGAAGACGTATGACGTGCCGCTTTATCCGTTCTTTCTCGACGGCGTTGCCGCGGACACCAAACTCAATCAGGCGGATGGTATGCATCCAACCGCCGAAGGCGTGGCGGTGATCGTCAAAAATATGCTGCCTGCGGTTGAAGCATTTCTCGGCACCATCCATCAGCAGAAGGGATGAGGAGCGGGTGGTCGCCGCAGCGCCGCAAAGAGTTACCCACCATAACCATGTTGCACGCTTCGCACCGTCACAGAACTACGGTAAAAACAGCTATCGGTGATTCGTCACCGGACTGACTTCAAGGCTTGATCCGACCGAAGCGGTTCACGTGCCGGTTCGAGCCTTTGCATCGAGGGTTTTTGCGATGCCACGTTTGTTTGCCGGGCTGGAAATACCGGCTGAGATCGGCCAGACGCTGTCCGGTTTGCGGGGCGGCCTGCCAGGCGCACGCTGGATCGACCCCGAAAATTACCACGTCACCCTGCGCTTCATCGGCGACATCGACGGCGTATCGGCCAACGAGATTGCGGCGCTGCTGTTCCGCATCAACCGCAAACCGTTCGACGTCGAGTTGCGCGGCCTGTCGAGTTTCGGCGGCAAGAAACCGCGCGCCGTCGTCGCGTCGGTGGTGCCGAGCCGGCCGCTGATCGAATTGCAGGCCGAACTCGAACGGCTGGTCCGACGCTGCGGGCTCGATCCCGAAGGCCGCAAATTTACACCCCATGTCACGCTGGCGCGGTTGCGCGATGCGTCCAATCAGGACGTCGCGGATTACCTGTCGGTGCGCGGCTATTTCCCGACCAAGGTATTTACCGCGTCGCGTTTCGTGCTGTTCTCCTCGCGCGCCTCCGTCGGCGGCGGCCCCTATGTGGTCGAGGATTCCTACGCGCTCTGTGCGTGATCACACGATCTGCATAGCTCTCCGGTCAATTCACGGCTTGCATTTTTCGTGCGTATGGGGCCGTAAGGTGTCCCATGCTCTCGACCTCGCCCGCCTCGTTCCGCGCTCACTATCAGATCCTCGTCGCGGCCGGCGCGATCGAGGCCGATCCTGCGCAGGCTCGCGCAGTGGAAGCCTTCACTGCGCTGGAGGAACGGCTTGCAACCTACACGCCGGCGCGCAAGCCGCGCTTTCTCGGCAAGCTGTTCAAGTCCGACACCGAAACCCCTCCGAATGGACTCTATGTTTACGGCGAGGTCGGACGCGGCAAGACCATGCTGATGGACCTGTTCTTTCAGGAGAGCCGGATCGCTCACAAGCGCCGCGCCCACTTCCATGAGTTCATGGCGGACGTTCACGAGCGCATCTATGCCTTTCGCCAGAATATCGCCCGCGGCGAGATGGCGGACGCGGACGTCATTCACCTCACCGCGACCTCAATCTTCGAAGAGGCGTGGCTGCTGTGCTTCGACGAATTTCATGTCACCGACATCGCCGACGCCATGATCCTCGGCCGGCTGTTTTCACGGCTGTTCGAACTTGGCACCGTGGTGGTCGCGACCTCCAACGTCGCGCCGGAAAATCTCTACAAGGGCGGCCTCAACCGCGCGCTGTTTCTGCCATTCATCACGCAGATCGAAGCCCGCATGGATGTGCTGCGGCTCGACGCGCGCACCGATTTCCGCATGGAGAAACTCGCCGGCGTGAAAATGTGGCTGACACCGGCCGACGCCGACGCCAACGCAGCGCTCGACAAGGCTTGGGGGCGTATGACCGGCAGCGCGCCCTGCAAGCCGCGCGACATCTCGATCAAGGGCCGCATTCTGCATGTGCCGTGTTCGGCGAATGGCGTTGCGAGGTTTTCGTTCGCCGACCTCTGTGAAAAGCCGCTGGGAGCCTCTGACTATCTGCGGCTCGCGCACGACTACCACACCCTGATGATCGACCGCATTCCGGTGATGGACTACGCCGACCGCAACGCGGCCAAGCGGTTCATCGCCCTGATCGACGCGCTCTACGACAACGGCGTGAAACTAATGACTTCCAGTGCGGCCGATCCGCTGTCGCTCTATCAGGCAGCCGACGGCTTTGAGGCGAACGAATTCAAGCGGACGTCCTCGCGCTTGATCGAAATGGGCTCGGAATCGTACCTGGCGCACGCTCACGGGCGCAGCGACTCCGCCGCCAGCGGCTCCAGCACCGGACTGGTGGAGACGTAGGTACGCACGTGTCGCGCGCGCCCACTAATTGGGCCAATGCCCGACTTGAACGGGTGCCACGAAAGGTCTAACCAGCCTGTCAAGGCTTCCCTCCCTCCTTACTCTTCGTCATCAAAGGACAAATTTCCCATGGCGCGCGACAAGATTGCTTTGATTGGCTCCGGCCAGATCGGCGGAACGCTGGCTCATCTCATCGGGCTGAAAGAGCTCGGCGATGTCGTGATGTTCGATATCGCGGAGGGCATTCCGCAGGGCAAATCTCTCGATATCGCGCAGTCCTCGCCGGTCGATGGCTTCGATGCGAATTTCACGGGCGCCAACTCCTATGAGGCGCTCGACGGCGCAAAAGTCTGCATCGTGACCGCCGGCGTGCCGCGCAAGCCCGGCATGAGCCGCGACGACCTTCTCAGTATCAACCTCAAGGTGATGGAGCAGGTCGGCGCCGGCATCAAGAAGTATGCGCCCGATGCTTTTGTCATCTGCATTACCAACCCGCTCGACGCCATGGTTTGGGCGCTGCAGAAGGCCTCGGGGATGCCGGCGAAGAAGGTTGTCGGCATGGCCGGCGTGCTTGATTCGTCGCGCTTCCGCTATTTCCTGGCCGACGAATTCAACGTCTCGGTGGAAGATGTCACGGCCTTCGTACTCGGCGGGCACGGCGATACCATGGTGCCGCTGGTGAAATACTCCACGGTGGCCGGCATTCCGCTGCCGGACCTCGTCAAGATGGGCTGGACCTCGCAGGCACGCATCGACGAGATCGTCGATCGCACCCGCAACGGCGGCGCTGAAATCGTCAACCTGTTGAAGACCGGTTCTGCGTTTTACGCGCCCGCGGCCTCCGCCATCTCGATGGCTGAGAGCTATCTCCGGGACAAGAAGCGCGTACTGCCCTGCGCCGCCTATCTCAACGGTGAATACGGCGTGAAAGACATGTATGTCGGCGTGCCCGTCGTGATCGGATCGAAGGGTGTCGAGCGCATTGTCGAGATCGAACTGGCGGGCAAGGACCGCGAAGCCTTCGACAAATCGGTCGGCGCCGTTCAGGGCCTGGTCGATGCCTGCAAGAAGATCGCGCCGGATCTGCTTGGCCGCTGATCGGCTTGCTTCACAAGCCAGGCCGGGCGCAACGCTCGGCTTCTAGACGGCCAAAACCCGATGCGGCAATCGCCGCGCGGCCAAGGCCACCGCAAGGGCCGTCCGGCCCTTGCACTCTGCTTGGTATATGGTATGCCAGACAGAAATACCGAGGTGAAGCCTGAATTTCACCCTGACAGGGGTCGGAGAGCGTCCAGATGAACATCCACGAATATCAGGCCAAGGCCGTGCTGAAGGAATTCGGCGTCGCAGTCTCGCGGGGGGTGCCGATTCTGAAGGCATCCGAGGCCGAAGCTGCCGCAAAACAGCTGGGCGGTCCGGTCTGGGTGGTGAAAAGCCAGATCCATGCTGGTGGCCGCGGCAAGGGCAAATTCAAGGAAGCCTCCGCCGGCGACAAGGGTGGCGTTCGCCTCGCCAAGTCCGTCGCCGAGGTCAACGAATTCGCCAAACAGATGCTGGGTGCGACGCTGGTGACTGCGCAGACCGGTCCGGCCGGCAAGCAGGTCAACCGCCTCTACATCGAGGACGGCTCCGATATCGAAAAGGAGTTTTATCTCTCGGCGCTGGTGGATCGCGAGACATCCAAAGTGGCCTTCGTCGTCTCCACCGAGGGCGGCATGAACATCGAAGACGTCGCCCACAACACGCCCGAGAAAATCGTGACCTTCTCGGTCGATCCCGCCACCGGCATCATGGGTCATCATGGCCGGACCGTCGCCAGGGCGCTCGGCCTCAGTGGCGATCTCGCCAAGCAGGCGGAGAAACTGGTCACGCAGCTTTACAATGCGTTCACCGCCAAGGACATGGCGATGCTGGAAATCAATCCGCTGGTTGTCACCAAGCAGGGTGACCTACGCGTGCTCGACGCAAAAGTGTCGTTCGACGGCAACGCGCTGTACCGGCATCCCGACATGCTGGCGCTGCGCGACGAGACCGAAGAAGACGCCAAGGAAATCGAAGCGTCGAAGTATGATCTTAACTACATCGCGCTCGATGGCACGATCGGCTGCATGGTCAATGGCGCCGGTCTCGCGATGGCGTCGATGGACATTATCAAGCTCTACGGCATGGCGCCGGCGAACTTCCTCGACGTCGGCGGCAGCGCCACCGTGGATAAGGTTGCCGCAGCGTTCAAGATCATCACGTCCGATCCGAACGTGAAGGGCATTCTGGTCAACATCTTCGGCGGCATCATGAAGTGCGACGTCATCGCAGAAGGCGTCGTTGCCGCCGTGAAGCAGGTTGGCCTCAAGGTGCCGCTCGTTGTGCGTCTTGAGGGAACCAACGTCGACGCAGGCAAGAAGATCATCAAGGAATCCGGCCTCAACGTGCTGCCCGCCGACGATCTCGACGACGCCGCGCAGAAAATCGTCAAGGCCGTGAAGGAGGCCGCTTAAATGTCCGTTCTGATCGATAAGAATACCAAGGTCATCTGCCAGGGATTCACTGGCAAGAACGGCACATTTCATTCCGAAGCCGCGATCGCCTACGGGACCAAAATGGTCGGCGGTACCTCGCCCGGCAAAGGCGGGGCGACTCACCTCAACCTGCCGGTGTTCGACACCGTCAAGGAAGCAAAAGAGAAGACCGGCGCCGACGCCAGCGTGATCTACGTGCCGCCGCCGGGCGCAGCCGATGCGATCTGCGAGGCGATCGACGCGGAAATCCCGCTGATCGTCTGCATCACCGAGGGCATTCCGGTGCTGGACATGGTGCGCGTCAAGCGCTCGCTCTCCGGATCGAAATCGCGCCTGATCGGACCGAACTGTCCGGGTGTGATGACCGCCGGCGAATGCAAGATCGGCATCATGCCGGCGAACATCTTCAAGCCGGGCAATGTCGGCATCGTCTCGCGCTCGGGCACGCTGACCTATGAAGCGGTGTTCCAGACCACCCAGGAAGGCCTCGGCCAGACCACGGCGGTCGGCATCGGCGGCGATCCGGTCAAGGGCACCGAATTCATCGACGTGCTGGAGATGTTCCTGGCCGACCCCAAAACCACTTCGATCGTGATGATCGGCGAAATCGGCGGCTCGGCCGAGGAAGACGCCGCCCAGTTCCTGATCGACGAGGCCAAGCGCGGCCGCAAGAAACCCATGGTCGGCTTCATTGCCGGTGTCACTGCCCCTCCCGGCCGCCGCATGGGCCATGCCGGCGCGATCATTTCCGGCGGCAAGGGCGACGCCGGGTCCAAGACGGCGGCGATGGAAGCCGCTGGAATCACTGTCTCTCCGTCCCCGGCACGGCTCGGAAAGACGCTCGTCGAAAAATTGAAGTCCTGATTCAATTTTTGGTTCTTTTCGGCGCGAATTTTTGCCCCAAATAGGGTAAAAGGTCCGAATTCGCGCTGATCCTGCTTTGGGATCGGCGAAAGCGCCGTTTACGACGCGCAGAACCAAATCATCAGGACGCGATATGTCTCGCCAGGACGCGAATGCAGCATTTGCCCTTTCCTCGTTTTTGCAGGGCACCAATGCCACCTACATCGACGAACTCTACGCCCGCTACGAGAAAGACCCCGGCTCGGTCGATACCGAGTGGCAGGAATTCTTCAAAAGCCTGAAGGACTCTCCCGAGGACGTCCAGAAGAACGCGGAAGGCCCGTCCTGGGAGAAGGCCAACTGGCCGTTGGCGCCTCAGGATGACCTGACCTCCGCGCTCGACGGCAACTGGGCACAGGTCGAAAAGGTCGTCGGCGCCAAGCTGCAAGCCAAGGCGCAGGCAAAGGACTCGGCGCTAGCCGGCGTCGACGTCAATCAAGCCACGCGCGATTCGGTCCGCGCCTTGATGCTGATCCGCGCCTATCGCATGCGCGGGCATTTTCACGCCAAGCTCGATCCGCTCGGTCTCGAACCGGCGCGCGATCACGAAGAACTCGACCCACGCACGTATGGCTTCACCGACGCGGATATGGACCGCAAGATCTTTCTCGATCACGTTCTCGGCCTCGATTACGCATCGCTCCGCGAGATCGTTGCGATCTGCGAACGCACTTACTGCCAGACGCTCGGCGTCGAGTTCATGCACATTTCGAACGGTGCGCAGAAGTCCTGGATTCAGGAACGCATCGAAGGTCCGGACAAGGAGATCAGCTTCACCCCGGAAGGCCGTCGCGCCATCCTGACAAAGCTCGTCGAGGCGGAAGGTTTTGAGAAATTCTGCGACGTCAAATTCACCGGCACCAAGCGCTTCGGCCTCGACGGCGGTGAGTCGCTGATCCCGGCGCTTGAGCAGATCATCAAGCGGGGGGGCAATCTCGGCGTCAAGGAAATCGTCGTCGGCATGCCGCATCGCGGCCGGCTGAACGTGCTGACGCAGGTGATGGGCAAGCCGCACCGCGCGCTATTCCATGAATTCAAGGGCGGCTCGGCCAACCCCGATGCCGTCGAAGGCTCGGGCGACGTCAAGTATCATCTCGGCGCGTCGTCGGACCGCGAGTTCGACAACAACAAGATTCATCTGTCGCTGACAGCCAACCCGTCGCATCTCGAGATCGTCGATCCCGTTGTGCTCGGCAAGGTGCGTGCGAAGCAGGACCAGCACGGCGATCCGCCGGACCAGCGCATTTCCGTGCTGCCGCTGCTGATGCACGGCGATGCCGCATTTGCCGGCCAAGGCGTGGTGGCGGAATGCTTCGGCCTGTCGGACCTGAAAGGCTATCGCACCGGCGGCTCGCTGCATTTCATCGTCAACAACCAGATCGGCTTCACCACCTATCCGCGCTATTCGCGCTCCTCGCCCTATCCGTCCGATGTGGCGAAGATGATCGATGCGCCAATTTTCCACGTCAACGGCGACGATCCGGAAGCGGTGGTGTTCGCCGCCAAGGTCGCGATCGAGTTCCGGCAGAAATTCCACAAGCCGGTCGTGATCGACATGTTCTGCTATCGCCGACACGGGCACAACGAAGGGGACGAGCCGTCGTTCACCAACCCGGCGATGTACAAGAAGATCGCAACGCACCCCTCGACGCTCGAACTTTATTCGAAGCGGCTGGTCGCCGATGGCGTCATGACCGAGGGCGAAATCGAGAAGGCCAAGGCCGACTGGCGCGCGCGTCTCGACGCCGAACTCGAGGCCGGCTCCGGCTACAAGCCCAACAAGGCCGACTGGCTCGACGGCAAGTGGGCGGGCATGAAGCTTGCCGATCAGGAAGAGGATCCACGCCGCGGCGTCACCGGCGTCGATGTCGCCACGCTAAAGGACATCGGCCGCAAGATCACAAGGGTGCCCGACGGTTTCCGTCTGCACCGTACCGTGCAGCGCTTCCTCGAGAACCGCGCCAAGGCGATCGACAACGGCGTCGGCCTCGACTGGGCCACCGGCGAGGCGCTGGCGTTCTGTACGCTGATGCTGGAAGGCCACCATGTGCGGCTCTCCGGGCAAGACTCGGAGCGCGGCACCTTCTCGCAGCGGCATTCGGTGTTGTTCGATCAGGAAGACGAGAGCCGCTACACGCCGTTCAATCATATCGGCAAGGATCAAGGGCACTACGAGGTTATCAACTCGCTGCTGTCTGAAGAAGCGGTGCTTGGCTTCGAGTACGGTTACTCGCTGGCGGAACCGAACGCACTCCCGATCTGGGAAGCGCAATTCGGCGACTTCGCCAACGGCGCGCAGGTGCTGTTCGACCAGTTCATCTCCTCCGGCGAACGCAAGTGGCTGCGCATGTCGGGCCTCGTATGCATGCTGCCGCACGGCTACGAGGGACAAGGACCGGAGCATTCCTCGGCGCGCCTCGAACGCTTCCTGCAGATGTGCGCGGAAGACAACATGCAGGTGGTCAACATCACCACGCCGGCCAATCACTTCCATGCGCTGCGCCGGCAGTTGAAGCGCGAGATTCGCAAACCGCTGATCATGATGACGCCGAAGTCGCTGTTGCGTCACAAGCGAGCGGTGTCGCGGCTCGATGAACTCGGCGCCGACACGACGTTCCATCGCATCCTCTACGATGACGCGGTGATGCTGCCAAATGAGCCGATCAAGCTGGTCGCGGACGAAAATATTCGACGCGTCGTGCTGTGTTCCGGCAAGGTCTATTACGATCTCTACGAGGAGCGTGAGAAGCGCGAGGTCAACGACGTCTACCTGATGCGCGTCGAACAGCTTTATCCGGTGCCGTTGAAAGCGCTGGTGCAGGAGCTCGGCCGCTTCAAGAAAGCCGAGATTGTCTGGTGCCAGGAAGAGCCGCGCAACATGGGCGCATGGCACTTCATCGAGCCGTACCTCGAATGGGTACTGAATCAAGTCAACGCGCCGAACAAGCGCCCGCGCTATGCCGGCCGCGCGGCGGCCGCAGCGACCGCGACGGGTTTGATGTCGAAGCATCTGGCGCAACTCAAGGCACTGCTGGACGAGGCACTCGGCTAAGCGAGGTTTCCAATGGGCTGGCGTCATGCATGCGTGTTCGTTGCAGCCGCGATGTTCGGTATCGCGACTGCACAAGCTGCCGACTTCGGGTTTGCGTTCGAGAACGTCGAGCAGCATTTCGCCGAAGCGCAGAAGATCGCGAAGATCGATCTCGGGCTCGAGAAGCTGAAATGCTATGGCGACGACAAGAGCAAGGATCGGGCGTGCAGCTTCAAGACCAGTGTCGGCGGCGTGCTGATCCTCGGCACCAAGGACACTCAGGTGGATTCCATCATAGCGGCTTTGGACAAGCCCGGTCTTAAATCCGGCCTTCGTATCATGGTGGTCTCAGCGATGGCGGTCGGCCTGGGCAGCGGGGTGGCCGACAAGAAGGAATTCCGCAAGGGCATCGATGCTGCGATCGACAACTATGTGAAACAGATCCAGGACAATGCAAACGCGCCGAAGATCGAAGTCTCGATCGGCGCCTACAAGTGGACGTTGTTTCGGGTGAACCCGAACAAGGACGAAATGTTTGTCACTGTTGCAAACTAAGGTGAGGCTGGCCGCCCCTATCGCGGCCGCAAGAAGGATAGACCATGACTGAAATTCGCGTTCCGACGCTCGGCGAATCTGTGACCGAGGCGACCATCGGAAAATGGTTCAAGAAGGCCGGCGATGCCGTGGCGGTCGACGAACCGCTTGTTGAACTCGAAACCGACAAAGTCACCATCGAAGTGCCCGCTCCTTCAGCAGGCACACTCGGCGAGATCGTCGCCAAGGACGGCGAAACCGTTGCCGTCGGCGCACTGCTCGGGCAGATCACCGAAGGCGGGGGAGCAGCCAAGGCTGCTGCACCTGCCGCCGCAGCACCGGCGGCGAAAGCCACAGCGCCCGCCCCGCAACCTGCTCCGGCTGCACCCGCCGCCGCACCAGCGCCCGCGCAGAAATCACCGCCAACTGATGCGCCGCTCGCGCCCTCGGTTCGCAAGATTTCCGCCGAGAGCGGCGTCGATGCGTCGACCGTTCCGGGTTCGGGCAAGGACGGCCGCGTCACCAAGGGCGATATGCTGGCCGCGATCGAGAAGGCCGCGTCCGCACCGACCCCGGTCAACCAGCCGGCCGCCGCGGTGCAAGTCCGCGCGCCCTCGCCCGCCGACGATGCGGCCCGCGAAGAACGCGTGAAGATGACGCGTTTGCGCCAGACCATCGCGCGCCGCCTTAAGGAAGTGCAGAACACCGCCGCGATGCTGACGACTTTCAACGAGGTCGACATGACCAACGTCATGGCGCTCCGCGCGCACTACAAGGAGGTGTTCGAGAAGAAGCACGGCTCCAAGCTCGGCTTCATGGGTTTCTTCGCCAAGGCCTGTGTGCAGGCGCTGAAAGACATTCCCGCCGCCAATGCCGAAATCGACGGCACCGACTTGATTTACAAGAACTACTATCACATCGGCGTCGCCGTCGGCACCGACAAGGGTCTCGTCGTTCCCGTGGTGCGGGACTGCGATAACAAGTCGATCGCGGACATCGAGAAGAGCATCGCCGACTTTGGCCGCCGCGCTCGCGATGGCCAACTCAAGATCGACGAAATGCAGGGCGGTACCTTCACCATCACCAACGGCGGCATCTACGGCTCGCTGATGTCGACGCCGATCCTCAATGCACCGCAGTCCGCTATTCTCGGCATGCACAAGATCCAGGAGCGCCCGGTCGCGGTCGCGGGCAAGGTCGAAATCCGCCCAATGATGTATCTAGCGTTGTCCTACGATCACCGCGTGATCGACGGCAAGGAAGCCGTAACGTTCCTGGTGCGCGTCAAGGAAAGCCTCGAAGATCCCGCGCGATTGGTGCTGGATCTGTGATTTCTTTTCGCGTCTGGAGTTTGTCGTGAGTAGCGTTGTCGTCATTACTGGAGGCAGCCGCGGCATCGGCCGGGCCTCCGCCTTGGCCGCGGCAAAACGCGGCTGGCGCGTCGTGATCGGCTACGCCAACAACAAGACGGCGGCCGATGAGGTGGTAGCGAAGATCGAAGCCGCCAACGGCAAGGCCATCGCCGTAAAATGCGACGTCGGTGAGGAAAGCGACATTCTGGCGATGTTCAAGACAGCCGATTCGTTTGGCACGCTCGGTGCGCTGGTCAACAACGCCGGCATTGTCGGCCAGACCGAGCGGGTCGAGAACCTGACCGCGGAGCGCATCAACCACATGATGCGCGTCAACGTCACCGGCAGCTTTCTCTGCGCACGCGAGGCGGTCAAACGCATGTCCACCAAACACGGCGGCAATGGCGGCGTCATCGTCAACCTCTCATCCGTCGCAGCCCAACTTGGTTCTGCGAATACCTACGTCGACTATGCCGCCTCGAAAGGCGCGATCGACACATTTACGCTGGGACTGTCGAATGAAGTAGCGGCCGAAGGCATCCGCGTAGTCGGGATTCGTCCCGGGCTGATCGACACCGAAATTCACGCCAGTGGCGGCGAGCCCGATCGCCATCATCGGCTCGCCAAGACAGTGCCGATGCAGCGCGTCGGCACTGCGGACGAAATCGCTAATGCCATCGTCTGGCTGATGTCGGACGAGGCATCCTATGTCGCCGGCATGACGATGAACGTTTCCGGCGGGCGCTAACGCCTTTCATATTTGACGAATACAGGAAAACATTCATGGCGTCCTACGACCTTGTTGTTATCGGCACCGGCCCCGGCGGTTATGTCTGCGCGATCCGCGCGGCGCAGCTCGGCATGAAGGTCGCAGTGGTCGAGAAGAACTCGACGCTGGGCGGTACCTGCCTCAACGTCGGCTGCATGCCGTCGAAGGCGCTGCTGTATGCCTCGGAAATGTTCGAGGAAGCCGGACATTCGTTCGCAAAGATGGGCGTTACCGTCTCCGCGCCAAAGCTCGACCTGCCGGCGATGATGAACTTCAAGCAGCAGGGCATCGACGGCAACGTCAAGGGCGTCGAATTCTTGATGAAGAAGAACAAGATCGATGTCGTCAATGGCAAGGGAAAGATTCTCGGCACCGGCAAGGTCGAAGTGTCAAGCAATGATGGCAAGACCCAGACCGTCGAGACCAAGAACATTGTCATCGCCACGGGTTCCGACGTCGCCAGGCTCAAGGGCATCGAGATCGACGAGAAGCGCATCGTGTCCTCGACCGGCGCGCTGTCGCTCGAGAAGGTTCCGGAAAAACTCCTGATCGTCGGCGCCGGTGTGATCGGGCTCGAACTCGGCTCGGTCTGGCATCGGCTTGGCGCCGAGGTCACCGTCGTCGAATTCCTCGATCGCATTCTGCCGGGCATGGATGGCGAAGTGGCGAAGCAGTTTCAGCGCCTGCTCGAAAAGCAGGGCTTTGCGTTCAAGCTCGGCGCCAAGGTGACCGGCGTCGATACCTCCGGCAAAAAGCTGTCGGCACAGATCGAGCCCGCCGCGGGCGGCGCTGCAGAAAAGATTGAAGCCGATGTCGTGCTCGTCTGCATCGGCCGCACGCCCTACACCGATGGTCTCGGCTTGAAGGAAGCTGGCGTCGCACTCGACAATCGCGGCCGCGTCGAGATCGACGCGCACTTTGCAACCAGCGTGAAGGGCGTCTACGCCATCGGTGACGTGGTCGCGGGTCCGATGCTGGCGCATAAGGCCGAGGACGAAGGTGTCGCCTGCGCGGAAATTCTCGCCGGTCAGGCCGGTCATGTGAACTACGACGTGATCCCCGGCGTCGTTTACACGACGCCCGAGGTTTCCTCGGTCGGCAAGACCGAGGAAGAACTGAAGCAGG
>JBEPUM010000064.1:0-17327 GCA_041691515.1 Pseudomonadota bacterium
GGTCGTCGGACGATCGCGCGATGTTCTGCACAAAGGCGCCGTCGATTTTCACGATGTCGACACCGAGCTTGCGCAGATTCCGGAACGAGGTGTAACCAGCGCCGAAATCGTCGATCGCAATCTGGCTGCCGAAATTCTTCAGCCGCGTGACGAAGCCTCTGACATCGTCGATATCCTGGATCGCCACCGTTTCGGTGATCTCGACAATCAGGCGCTCGGCAACGCCGGGATGCGCGCGCATCAACGATTCGATCGCGGCCCACCAGTCCGGATCCATGGTGGTATCCGGCGAAATGTTGAGGCTGAGCCGGACGCCGGGCGCCTCGGCGAGTTCGGCGATGACAAGCTCGAGCACGCGGTGGTCCACCAACCGGACTAACCCAAGTTTCTCCGCGACCGGCACGACATCCGGCGCGAGCAGGAACTGGCCGTCCTCCTGCCGCATCCGCACCAGACATTCGTAGAACGCAGGCTGACGCGTCCGCGCATCGACCACCGGCTCGAACGCGGTCAGGATACGCCGCTCGTTCAGTGCGGTGACGATCTCGTCCGTCACGCGGATGTTGACGCGGCGCTGCGCATCGCGTTCGACATTGGGTCGCCACACCGCGAACGAACCGCTGCGGCGGCTCTTTGCCGTCTCGAGCGTTTCCTGCGCGCGGCTGATCGCTTCATCCGCGGTGCGCGCGTAACGGGGCGCACTGATCGCGCCGATCGAGGCGGTGACCGAAACCGGGCCGGATCGGGTCGGCACGATCTCGTCCCGGATACCGACCAGGAACCGCTCCGCGGCGACATTCATGTCCTCGACCGTGCAGTTTTTCAGAACCAGCCCGAACTTGTTGCCGGAGAATCGCCCGAGCACGTCACCGCCGCGCAGCCGCGCGCGGATACGTTTTGCAACTTCGCCGATCACCTCGTCGGCGACATCGAACCCGAACGCGTCGTTGATGCGCGCGAGGTGATCGATGCCGACCAGCATGAAGGCGAACGACGACCGATAGCGCGCAGCCTCCTCGATCGCCTCGGCCAGCGCGGCCGTCAGATGCGTGCGATTGAGTTCGCCGGTCAAAGCGTCGTTCTGCGACATCTTGAGCAACTGCTCGTCGCGAGCACGGCGTTCATTGTCGAGCCGCACGATACCTTCGGCACGCACCGCCTTGCCGTCAGCGTCGGCAAACCAGCAGCCGCTCTCCTCGATCCAGAGCATCGGCGCCGAAGCGGCCGCGCGCACGCCATATTCAATGCGGTACGGCAACCCCGCGCCGCGCCGGGACGCCGGGGATGTGGCCAGCAGCACGTTGGCGCGGATCGATCCCGACGGCTCGATCAGCTTGGCAAGCGCAGCGCCACTCGCCAGCGAGGCCGGATCGATGTCCTGAAAGATCGATGCGGCCTGCCCGGTCCAGCTGATCGCATCGCTCGCGATATCCCAGACAAAGGCGGCCTGGCCGAGTGCGGCGAGAATGCTCGAAACCGGGAGCTCGGCTGCCGGCGCGTTAACGACGTGCGATAGGTCCGCGTCGGACGAGGCCTCGGCTGCCGGTGGGATGACGGATGTCACGGTCGCCTCGTTATGGGACGTTGTCAGGTGATTCCCTGTGGAAGAATAAGGCGTCTCCCACCGTTCAAGCTAGGCAAAGTTCACAAGGAATTCGAAAAGCTCTCACTTGTGGTCCGAATCCCACGCAATGGCCCGAAGCGCTGTCCGGCACGGCCCTTGCGAGGTCAGCTGCAAGCGCGGACGCGATGTCCCGAAACAACACATTCGGACAGGGCTCGGTTAACGATGATGATCTCAGGCACAGGGCGGATGCCAGCCGCCGCAGCGGTTTGCGCCAGGCAGCATCATGACACCCCAACACCGACAATCGGCACGGCGCTGGTACCGGTCATCCGCGCTGTCGCGGATGCGCCTGTTTCGCGATCGATCGCGCGCCATGATGCATTCTTTATCGCGCAACTGATTGCCATGGCGCAGCGCAGTCCGCAGACGCGCGTGCTTCGCCGCGCAACGCCAGAGGATGCCCGCGCGACCTATCATTCCACGACGGTTCAGAATGAGAACGTCGCACAAGCGGCTCCGCGGGTGTTGCGGATCGCCTGAATTCAGCGCTGGGGATCGGAAGGCGGTAGCGTCCCGTTGCCAGGCTGGATACCGGGTGCCGAAATTTCCGGGTGATGTTCGCCTGCCCCCCGCTCGGGATGAACGATCACCGGATCTGGCGCACTTTTCAAAATCGATTCAGCCACAGGCGCCGCTGTCGGAACGGCGGGCACGGGTGCAGTGACCGGCGCAGGTGCTGGATCGAAACGCGGCTCGGGAGCGACGGCTGCCGGCACCGTTTCCACCGGTACGGCGACCGCGCGGACCCGCCGTCGTGTGCGCAAGGCGACACCGGACAGGAAATCGATCAGCGCCAGCAGGGTCAGCAGGAAATAGGTCGACGAACCGAACTGCGGCAGCATCACGAATTCGGCGGCCGCGCCGCCGAACACCACCAGCGACAGCAGGTGATCGGTGAAATACTTGGCGCCGGGACGGGCGCCCTTGATGACCTCGAACAACAGCAGGATCATGCCGAGCGCGAGCAGCGCATCGCCGAGCGTCACCGGCCATGCCACGCCCGACATCAACGTCAACGTGAAAAGAGGCGTCGTGAACAGGACGCCCGGCATCAGGAAGATGATGATGTTGCAGATCGCGAGGGGGATCAGGAGCAGCGGGAAACCGACCATGGACATCGGCAAGGCCTTCTTCATTCAAACGGGAGAACCAATGCATCCCCCGAACAACGCGACTCCGCGTTTACTCAGGAGAAAAGCGTCTTATCTCACCAGTTGGAGCGAATTCGAGGCGCAGAAACTGTCGCCGAATTCGCCCTGCCCGTCGCCCCGCTAAATTCGCAGCCCGCAGCGCGCCGTGGGCCACGAATTCCGATCAGGATTCCTTCTTGGCCTTCAGAACCTGACGGCCCTTGTACATGCCGGTCTTCAGGTCGAGGTGGTGCGGACGGCGCAGTTCGCCGGAATCCTTGTCCTCGGCGTAGGTCGGCTTGCTGAGCGCATCCGCCGAACGGCGCATGCCACGCCGCGAGGGCGATGTTTTTCGTCGGGGAACGGCCATATCGGGTATCCTTGCAGGATGTTGTCGAAGTCTCAGGTGTCAGGAATGGCCCGTAGCGGGGCCCGGCCCTGAACGCGCGAGCTAAAATGCTGATAAGGCCGGGCTTATAACGGAAGGAATGCGCCAAAGCTAGGGCTGTTGCGGTCCAAAATGGCCGCAAAATGCTCTAAGAACCGCGATTTTCACGCCAACAGCTCTTCAGTTCGTCGGCCCGCGCCCGCGCCATATACGTCCCCGCCAGCCGGCGCACCCCGGGGCCGGGTTTGCGGGCGCTGCGCCTGACCGGATTGGGCAGGATCGAGGCCATCAGGGCGGCTTCCCGCGCCGTCAGGGCGGCTGCCGACCGCCCGAAGGCATAGCGGGACCCCTCTTCGGCGCCAAATTGTCCGCCCGGACCCCATTCGGCAATGTTGAGATAGATTTCCAGAATCCGCTGCTTAGGCAACACAGCATCGACCCACATCGCCAGTGGCAGTTCCAATGCTTTTCGGACCACGCTGCGCCCTGGCCACAAAAACAGGTTTTTCGCCACCTGCTGCGTAATGGTCGAACCGCCGCGCGTGACCTCGCCGTCCTCGGCGTCGTCGATCACGTCGCGCAGCGAGTCCCAGTCGATACCGTGATGACTGCAGAACTTGGCATCTTCCGAGGCAATCACAGTTCGCGGTAACGCCGGCGCGATCGCTGCGAAATCGACCCATTGCCGCGACATCGGCGCCCCCGAGAGCTTGCGCCACATCATCAAGGTCGAAACCGGATGGCCGGTCCGGTACAGCGGCGTCAGCAGATAGGGCAAAGCCAGCAGGCCGAGTACGACCAACACCGTGACACGGATCGTACGCCGCATCAGGGCTCAACGCCTTCCAGATACCGTGCGTCGGCGGCTTCGAGCGCTGGTTTCACCTGTCTCATGAAATCCTGATAGCGCGCGGGATTGCTGATCTCGACGTCGAAAACCACATAAGCGGCCATTCGGCCCTCCTTTTGGAAACCATATCATAGCCGAGCACGGAACGTCGCCGGGGCCGGAATTGACGAAGCCGGTGCCATGAACGATTGTCCGGCTAAAATCGACTTAGAGCCATTCTCAGAGCCCTTCTTGCTCAGAACCGTTTTGTTCCGGATTCCCCCTTGGAGCCTTTCTTGATGACGTCAGGACTTTCATCCGCCGATTTCGCAAAGCGCCTCGACCAGACGGCGGACGATACCGAAGCCCTGCTGGGGAAGCTGCTGTCCGACACGCTGCTGCCGGATGAGATCGCGCGCCCGAAGCGGCTGATGGATGCCATGCGCTATTCCTCGCTCGGCGGCGGCAAACGGCTGCGGCCGTTTCTAGTGGTGGAAAGTTCGGCGGTGTTCGGCGTATCCCGCGATGCCGCGCTGCTGGCCGGCGCTGCGCTGGAGTGCATCCACTGCTACTCGCTGATCCACGACGATCTGCCGGCGATGGACAACAGCGATCTGCGTCGCGGCCGACCTACCCTGCACAAGACCACCGACGATGCCACCGCGATTCTCGCCGGCGACGCGCTGCTGACGCTGGCGTTCGATATCATCACCCGCGACGAGATTCACAAAGATCCTACCGTCCGCCTGTTGCTGACGCGTGCGCTGGCGCGGGCATCGGGCATCGGCGGCATGGTCGGCGGGCAGATGCTCGACCTCGCCGGCGAGGGCCGCTTCGGCGACCGCGAGCCGGTGGATGTCGCACGGCTACAGCAAATGAAGACCGGCGCGCTGCTGCGCTATGGCTGCATCGCCGGCGCCATCCTCGGACAAGCCTCGCAAAAGGAATATCAGGCGCTCGACGACTACGGCCGCGCACTCGGTGAAGCGTTCCAGATCGCCGACGACCTGCTCGACGTCGAAGGGGATGCGGCGGCGCTCGGCAAACCCGCCGGTGCCGACGCGGCGCTGGGCAAGACGACGTTCGTTACGCAACTCGGTATCGATGGCGCCAAGAAACGTGTCCGCGATCTCCTCGCAAAAGCGGACGCGGCGCTGTCGATGTTCGGCGCGAGAGGCGATGTGCTGCGCGCCGCCGCGCATTTCGTCGCCGACCGCAAGAACTGATCCGGCCATGGCCAAGAAGGAAGTGGCCGGGAAGGATGCGGACGATCAGTTTCTGCTTCGCTTCAAGAAGATGTCGGCGCCGATGCGCGTCGTCTATGCCCGGCCGCGCACCTTCATTGCTTTCGGCATCGGCGTTATCGCGTGTCTGCTGGCGCCGCATTCGCTGCGGCTGGTGACGCGGCTCCTGATCGGCTGGGATGTTTTCGTCGGGCTGTATCTCCTCCTGGTCTTCACCATGGTGTTCAGCGGCGGCGTGGCCCACATCCGCCGCAACGCCCGGCTTCAAGACGATGGCCGGTTTGTGATCCTGCTCGTCACCGCGATCGGCGCGTTCGCCAGCATCGCTGCGATCGTGTTCGAGCTTGGCGACCATAACCATAGCGCACCGCAACTTGCGCTGGCGACGGTGACGATTGCGCTGTCATGGGCGGCGGTGCACACCACATTCGCGCTGCACTACGCGCACGAATATTATCGCGGCACCAAACCCGGCGGCCTGCAATTTCCAAGCGGCGATCAGCACGAGGACGCCGACTACTGGGACTTCGTCTATTTCTCGTTCGTGATCGGCATGACCGCGCAGGTCTCCGACGTCGGCATCACCGACAAGACCATCCGCCGCACCGCGACGGCACATGGCGTGATCTCATTTATCTACAACACCGCGCTGGTCGCGCTGATGGTCAATATCGCGGCGAGCGCACTCTGATCCATCGCCGGCTTCAGCAGATCGCGCTCAAGCCTCACACAGATCAGTTGCAGATTTCGTCAGTTGCAGATTTCGACGTTGCTGCCGCCGCCGGGTACGCCGCCGCCCTGCGCGGTGGTGCGGAACTCAATCCGGCATCCCCGCTTGATCGGATGGCAGGTATGGTCGTCGCAGACGATACCGCCTTGCTCAGGCCTGGCGGTCGCGCGGCTCGGCAGCCTTGGGCTCGGCGGTCTTGGCGCGATAGCCGGCGGTGAAGCCAATTCATCGTCGAACCCCCCGCGACCGGCGCGGCGCGGCCGATGCTCCTCGCGGTCGCGCTCACGCGATGCAGAAGGCGTCCTGCGTTCCTTGCGCACAACGCACGCGTCGTCGTCGTTGAGAACTTTGCCTTCGCCGCATGTGATCTTCTCGCAGGTGTCGCCCTCTGCCTTGTAACCGTGGCGGCAGATCAATGGGCAGACGCGTGCTGCCTTGCTCTTAACGGTATCGAGCGTATCGAGACTGGCAACCTTGACGTTCAGCTTCGCATCCGCATAGCGGTTGAATTTTTCCAGCGACGCCCGGGACGCCTTGTCCCACGCGCCGTCAGCCGATCCGCTGTAGCAGCCGACCCGCCGCAACTCGGTCTGCACCGACTTGGTGATCTCGATTGACGACAGGGCCGGTTTCGCGGCTGGCTCGGTGGGCGGAGTCGCGGGTGGCGTCAGTGAGGCGGTCTGCTGGGCAGGCGCTTCGGCAGGCGCAGGCGTCGCCGCGGGTGCGTTCGTTGACGAAGGTGCGACAGGTTGTGTCGAACTGCGATCCGGGGTGTTCGCTGCGACAGCGGTCGATGCGGCAGAGGGGTTGGTCTTTTCGGCGGTCTGGCGCGCCCGCTCCGCGGCATCCACCTTGGCCTGTTCGATCTGCTTGGTCTTTTCGGCCGCGAGCCGCGCGTCTTCAGCCGCCCTGGCCTTCGCCGCCGCCTTGGTCAGTTCGGCCTGCTTCGCACCGTCAGCGGCAAGGCGCGTCTGTTCCTCGGCAGTCACGCGGGCCTTTTCGGTGGCGGCAAGACGCGCTTCCTCGGCGCCGATCTTGTCCAGTTGTCCCTTGGCCAGGTCCGTATAGAAGCCGGACGGATAGCTTTTCAAAAACGTGTTCCATGCGGAGCGCGTTCCCAACTGCAACGACAGTTCGTAATCGCGGCGAATATCGGCGCGCGGATCCAGCGCGGGCGGCGCAGCCACGGGAGGCGCAGCCTTGGCCGGCACCAGCGGCACGTCCTCGCCGCCGAGCGAGCCATAGACATACGGCTCCTGGCGGTTGTTGGTGACTTTCAGGACGTCGTCGCGCACGAAGCCGAAGGCCTTGCGCAGATCGAGTCCCGGGGTCGCGATATGGCGCACGAGCGCCGTCGTGAACGGACTGTTCTTGGCATCGCCGTCGGCGGCGGTCGAACCGGCCTTGGCGGCGTAGGCAATCAGCGTGTTCGGCGAGGTCGGCTCGACCTTGGCGAGACCACGCCCGATCGAGCGCATGCCGACCTTCTTCATGTTCTTGCTGAACGGGTTGTCGCGGCAAGCATCCAGGATCACAAGCCGTAGCTGCTTGGCCGGCTCCACCGCGACCAGCACGCGATCCAGCGACAACGCCTCGTCATACACATCGGTGTCGCGCTCGAGCACGGCGTCGACCGGAATCAGATAATTGGTGCCTTCGACCTCGATGCCATGTCCGGCGTAGTAGATCACCGCGATATCAGCCTTGCGCGCCTTGTCGGCGAATTCGCGCAGCGCACGGCGCATGTCTACCGCCGATAAATCGTGGCGCGAGTCGACCACGTCGAAGCCAGCCTTGGTCATGGTCGCGGCGAATGCAGCCGCATCGTTGTCCGGGTTCGGTAGCGCCGCGACTTTCTCGTAGTTGGAATTGCCGATGACGAGCGCCACGCGCGTCGTGGCAAAGGCCGGCTGACTGATCAGCGCCAGTGCGGCAACGAGCAAAAAACCAAATGATTTTAAATGTTTGCGCAAATTCATGGCGGCACGTCCTGATGGATTATTTATAGCACACTCGTCGACTACCCGAAATCCAAGCCCGGCTTTGTGAGGCACATCACAAATGCTCCTGCCGCGTTCGCCCTGTCGGGTTGCGGGCGGCGCGCCAGTCCCCCTGATGGGACGCTGGCAGCCTGCAAAACGTTCAACCGGACGCTGGCAGCCAAGTCTGCCTGACGGCAAATGCCAGCCCGACGACAAAGGCTGGTGGACGACAAAGGCCGGTTCCTGCTTTAACGGCGTCCGGCGAAAGCCTTCCTCACGACGCAGGAGACTTGTTTTGGCCCATGATCGTTCCACCGTCGAAGCGGTGATCCAGCACTATTTCGACGGTCTCTATGAAGGCAGTGCCGAAACCATCGGCGCGATCTTTCATCCCACCGCTGACCTGCGCTGGTTGGAAAAGGGCGAGCTGAAAATCCTTGCGATACCCGACTGGCTCGATTTGATCCGCAAGCGCCCGTCCGCGAAAGCCGAAGGCAAGCCGCGCGAAGATTTCATCGTGACCATCGACCATTCCGATGCGTCGACGGCCTTCATCAAGGTGCGCTGCCAACTGCCGCCGCGCTACTTCACCGACTATCTTATTGCGATGAAGCTCAGGGATGGCTGGACCATCGTCTCCAAATCCTACCGCTACGATCTGCGGGATTGAGCGGCTCTCTCGCGGGCCGTCAACCGAAGCGTTGACCCCGCTGCTGTTCCACGCCATCTGAGGAACAGGGGCACCCGTTTGGCATGACCGAAACTTTTCTGACAGCTCTCCTCGTCCTGACAGTTCTCGCCGCGTCGGCGGCGCTGGCGCGGCGCCTCGTGCTGGCGCCCGCGATTGTGTTTCTGGTGGTCGGCATCGCGCTGGCCTTCGTGCCCGGCTTTCCGCGCATCGAGATGAAGCCGGAAAGCGTGCTGCTGATGGTGCTGCCGCCGCTGATCTATTCGGCCGGCGTCTCGATGAGCTGGCGGGAATTCAAGTCCAACCTGCGGCCGATCGCGCTGCTCGCCATCGGCTGCGTGATCTTCACGACATGGGCGGTAGCCGCGGTCACGCACTGGTGCCTCGGCCTGCCATGGAGCGTCGGCTTTGTGCTCGGCGCCATCGTCTCGCCGCCGGACGTGGTGGCGCCACTCGCGATCGCCAGGCGGCTGCACCTGCCGCATCGCATCCTCGTCATCCTCGAAGGCGAAGGCCTCGCCAACGATGCCACCGCGCTGATTCTCTATCGGTTCGCGGTGCTCGCGGTGTCGACCGGCATGTTTTCACTGCTGTCGGCGGCCGGTTCGTTCAGCATTATCCTGCTGGGTGAGGTCCTGTTCGGCATCGCCGTGGGCTGGCTCAGCCTGCGGTTACGGCAATGGGCGCATGACGAACGGGTCGAAGTCCTGCTGTCGCTGCTGACGCCGTATCTTGCTTACTGGATTCCAGAGCACCTTGGCGGCTCCGGTGTGATCGCAACCGTCGCCGCCGGCCTTTATGTGAGCTGGAACGGACCGCTGCTCATCTCGGCTGCGACGCGGCTTCAGGGCATCTTCTTCTGGGATCTGGTGATCTGGCTGATTGAGGGCGTCTTGTTCCTGCTGATGGGATTCCAGGTTCGGATCCTGTTGGAAAAAGCCAAGGTGGTCCCGCTCAACGAAGTGCTGGTGGCTATCGCGCTGACATCTGCCATCGTCATCATCGCGCGATTCATCTGGGTGTTTCCGGGCACCTATCTGACGCGTTTTCTGAGTTCGCGCGTCAGAAAGCGCGATCCGGCGCCGCCGTGGCGCTACATCGTCGTCATCGGTTTCACCGGCATTCGCGGCGTGGTGTCGCTCGCGGTCGCACTCGCGCTGCCGCTGACGCTGCCCGATGGCCAGGACTTCCCGCACCGCGACCTGGTCCTCCTGACGAGCTTTGGCGTGATCTTCGTGACGCTGTTCGGCATCGGGTTGACGCTGCCGCTGCTGGTGAAGCTGCTCGGTATCTCACAGCACGGTCACCGCGAAGCTCTCAATGAACGCGACGCGGAAATCGCGGCGCGGCGCGACATTCTCGTTGCGGCGCGCGGCGCGCTCAGGAAAATCATCGCCGAGCGCCAACTTCCCGAAGGCCTCGCAAAATTCCTCGAGGCGCGTCACGAGACCCGCATGCGCGCGCTGCCGGAACCGCCGCGGGAAGGCGACGAACATTCGCCGGCGACCAAGGGCGCCGGCATGGTGCGGGAGATCATCGGAATCGAGCGCACGCATCTGCACAAGCTGCTGCGCGAGGGCAAGATCACCGACGAGACCCGGCGGCGGATCGAGCGTGACCTCGATCTCGAGGAAGCCGCCGTCAACAACCGGGAAAAGAACACGCCGCTGTAAGGCTGCTGGTTCGCAGACCGGTTTGCTCGCAGAAGCCGCTATCTTCGCAAAGCGTTGGCGACCGGGCCAACCATCTGTCGTGCCAGCATACGATAGCCCTCGGGCGTGAGATGCATCCCATCGGGTTGGTGGGGCTTGCCGCGAAACATGCCGTTCGGCATCATTACGACCCTTACTCCCATAGCCATCAATCGGCTTCGAATCTGGGCGGTATAATCTGGACGCCCCCTTCTCATGTCGTTGCCACCGGGCTGCAGGATCACGACTTTCGTTCCCTTGGGAACGGCGCTGTCGAGCCGGGCCATCATTCCGCCGGTGGTATCACCGCTGATACCGGCATTTATTACGGTGGCATCGAGACCTCTTGCGCGAAGCATCGCTTCCAGCTGCGCCGGATAGGCCTCGCTGGATGAGACTCCTTTTCCTGCCGTATTGCTCGCGCCGAGCACCACGACCGTGGCCGCATGCGCTGTCCCAAATTGTAGGAACAAAAAGGATGCAAAAAGAAAGAGAAAAGCCGATTTGGATCGAGCAAGCATGATGGCCCCCTGAAAATCTGGAGCAACGACTAACGGAATGCAGCGGACTGTCATCCCCTTTTTGGGTTAGTGCCTCGCCGTCGGCATAATGGATCGGAGGCCGCAGCCTATTCCGCCGCCGTCACCGCGCTCGTCGGCACCTTGGTCCCCTCGCCGTAACGCTGGTCGATGTAGTCGATCACCATCGCCTTGAATTCGGTGGCGATGTTGGGACCGCGCAGCGTCTTGAATTTCTTGCCATCGACGAAAACAGGCGCTGCCGGGGTTTCACCCGTGCCTGGCAAGGAAATGCCGATGTCGGCATGCTTGGATTCGCCGGGACCGTTGACGATGCAGCCCATGATCGCGACGTTGAGATTCTCGACGCCGGGATACTGCGTCTTCCAGCTCGGCATCTCGACGCGAATGAAATCCTGAATCGAGCGCGCCAGTTCCTGGAACGTGGTCGAGGTGGTGCGGCCGCAACCGGGGCATGCCGCGACCAGCGGCACGAAGGTGCGGAAGCCCATGGTCTGCAGCAATTCCTGCGCGACCTGCACTTCCAGCGTACGGTCGCCGCCGGGCTCCGGCGTCAGCGAAATACGAATGGTGTCGCCGATGCCACCCTGCAGCAGGATGCCGAGCGCGGCGGCGGACGCCACGATGCCCTTCGATCCCATGCCGGCTTCGGTCAGCCCAAGATGGATGGCGTAATCGGAGCGCGATGCCAGCGTCTGATAGACCGCGATCAGATCCTGCACCGCCGAGACCTTGGCCGACAGGATCATCTTGTTTTTCGGCAGGCCGATTTCCTCGGCGCGCGCCGCCGACAACAGCGCCGACTGCACCATGGCCTCGCGCGTCACCGCGCGAACATCCTTCGGTTCGGGCAACAGCGCGTTTTCGTCCATCAGCTTGGTGAGCAATTCCTGATCGAGCGAACCCCAGTTGGCGCCGATCCGCACCGCCTTGTTGTTCTTGATCGCGATCTCGACGATGTCGGTGAACTGGCTGTCGCGCTTGTTCTTGAAGCCGACGTTGCCGGGATTGATGCGATACTTGTCGAGCGCCTCGGCGCAGGCCGGATGATCGGCCAGCAACTTGTGGCCGATGTAATGGAAATCGCCGATCAGCGGCGTGGTGATGCCGCGCTTGCGCAGGCCATCACGAATGTGCGGCACGGCCGCCGCCGCCTCGTCGCGATCCACGGTGATGCGCACCATCTCGGAGCCCGCGCGCGACAGCGCTGCGACCTGGGCGATGGTGCCGTCGATATCGGCGGTATCGGTATTGGTCATGGACTGCACGACGATGGGTGCGCCACCGCCGACGGCGACATTGCCGACCATGACTTGCGTGGTTTTATGCCGGGCCAGAGGGCCGGCGACGTCGCGTTGCGACGGATTTTCGAGCTTGTTCATGAGGTCTCAAATATCAGGTTTTTGTGACATTCAGCAACGGATCAATGACCGGCGGAGAAGGTCTGTTAACGAGGTAAAGTCCGGCGATCACCAGGAGAGCCGCGACGCCGAACGCCAGTGTCAGGGCGTCATGCATAATGAAATAACCAGCCGCGACGCCAAACAAAGGGGTGATGAAGGTAAAAGCCGACAATTTGCTGGCCGAATAGGTCTTAACCATTGAAAACCATATCAAAAACGTCAATCCGACCACCCAGACCGCCTGATAGACCATCAAGGACAGCGCCAGGGGACCGGGAACCCGGGTCAAGGTTTCCCCGGAAGCCCAGGCAGCGATGCCGAGGATCGGGATCGACATGGCGACCTGGTAGCTCAGGGCTTTTTCCGGCGGCGCCTTGATCAGCGACGTCGCTTTCACCAGCAACGTCGTGGCCGCCCATAACGCGCCGCCACCGACGATCATGAGGTCGCCGAGCAGCACCTTGCTATCGACATCGGGCTGCGGCACGCCGATCGCAAACGCGACACCGGCGAAACACAGCGCGAGTCCACCCCATTGCGATGCGCGCAACCGTTCGCCGAGAAAGCGATACGAACCGAGGGCGACGAAGAACGGTGCGGTATAGAGAAACACCACCGCCCGCGACGCCGTGGTCAGCAGCAGGCCGTGATAGATCAGCACGAATTCGAATCCAAACAGCACGCCAGCGAACAGCCCCGCCCCGAGCGTGCCGTCGCGCTCGAAAAGTTTCACGCCGCGCACGCGCGCGATCACCAGCAGCACCACGATGGCGCCGCAGGAGCGGATGAAGGCCTGCAGAAACGGCGGAATGTCGGGCAACGCCAGCTTCACCGCGATCTGGTTAAAGCCCCAGCTCAGGCACAACATCAGCATCAAGGCGATCGCAACGGCATTGAGCGGACGCCCCGCCGAACTGATGACTGAATTGTCAGATGACATGAAACCCCGTGATCCGGCTTACCGCCGTGTTGTTGAGCGAATCGCGCGAGCGCGTCCCGTAATCGAAGAAGCTATGCGGCTTTCTGGCAATGCGCGCAGGTGCCGGTAATTTCGACGACGGACATTTTTGGCGCAAAACCCGTCGTTCGCGCGGCGTCGCTCACACTCTGCGCCACCGGCGCCGCCGGAATTTCGCCGACTGAGCCGCAGCGGTCACAAATCAGAAACGCCACCATCGCGCTTTCGTCGTGGTCGTGCGCGCAGGCGAGAAACGCATTGCGGCTTTCGATGCGGTGCACGAGGCCGTTCTCCATCAGAAAATCGAGCGCGCGATACACCGTGATCGGCGCCGGCCGCGGCATCGACTTCGCCAGTTCCTCGATCACCTCATAGGCGCCGAGCGGCCGATGGCTCGACAGCAGCGCTTGCAACACCTGGCGGCGGATCGGCGTGAATTTTTGCGCACGCCGCGCACAGATCGTCTCTGCGTGGCTGATCGCCTCTGCGGTGCAGCGGTCGTGATCATGCCCCGGTGCGGGAAATGTCGGTCTGGTCACTGTCATCTGACAACCATCTAACCCGTTTAAGCCGGTTTCGCCCGTTATTTCAGCAATCTTGCCCATGACAATTTCGCGGATCGCCCCCTATATGTTGCATTGCAACATAAAAGCCGGAATCGTTTGAAACCATTGGAATTGCAAGCCTTGGTTCCGGGACCCGTCTGAACTCCGAACCCGCGACAGACCGAAAGTGAGGCCGCCTTGGCCACCAATCTCAAATCCTATCTCGACAGCATCTGGACCAAGTCAGGCATCGCAAAGCCGGCGGCCCGTCCCGGCGCGGTGAAGAAGATCAACCTTGCATTACAGGGTGGCGGCGCGCACGGGGCCTTCACATGGGGCGTGCTCGATCATCTGCTGGCGGACGGACGGCTTGAGATCACCGGCATCTCCGGCGCATCGGCGGGCGCGATCAATGCGGTGATGCTCGCCGACGGTCTAGCGCGCGGCGGCCCGGAGGAAGCACGCAAGCGCCTTGCGGACTTCTGGCGCGCAGCCAGCGCCGGGGGCGATCTGCCGCCGGTGCAGCGCGCGGTGACCGATCGCCTGTTCTCGCTGATGCCGTTCGCGGCGACGCCGATCCAGAACTGGTTCGAGGCGATGTCGCATTACTTTTCACCGTACGAACTCAACCCGCTCAACATCAATCCACTCAATGACCTGATCGCGCGTTTCGTCGATTTCGATGCGGTGCGCGCCAGCGATCTCGAGCTGTTTATCTCCGCGACCAATGTCCACACCGGCCGCTTACGCATCTTCGACCGCGCCAGCATCTCGGCCGATGTCGTGATGGCATCAGCCGCGCTGCCGTTCCTGTTCCGCGCGGTCGAGATCGACGGCGTGCCCTATTGGGACGGCGGTTACATGGGCAATCCCGCGATCTTTCCGTTCCTGCACGCCACCGAGGCCGAAGATGTGCTGGTGGTGCAGATCAACCCGGTCGTGCGCGCCACCACGCCACGCACCTCGGCGGAGATCATCAACCGGCTCAATGAAATCACGTTCAACTCCGCGCTGATCTCCGAACTGCGCGCCATGGACTTCATCAATCAACTGATCGATGACGGCCGCCTGCCCCGGACCACCGGAAAGGAGGGCACCGGCAAAAACCAGTATCGCCGGCTCAACATCCATCGGATCGATCTCGGCGGGCTCGGCACCCGGCTCGCAGCCTCCAGCAAGATGAAGACCGACTTCGATTTTTTCGAGCTGCTGCACCGGGCCGGGACGCGCGCCGCGCGAAAATTCCTCGATCAGCACTTCGCCGATATCGGCAAGCAGAGCAGCATCGACCTCGCCGCCGAATCCGGCGTCGAATGGGCATAAAGCGTTGTTTAAGCTCAAAAAAAGTCACGCTGCGGGGCCTACCGCAGTGCGAGCCATGAGACTTCCGCAGGTCAGCTTTCCATTAACTCCCGATGTCGTATTCATAAGCTTGCTTATTATATCGACTGTTAGGAGTTCCGATGCCCCGGACCCGTTCGATTGACAACGACTTCCTGTTTGCCCTGTTCGAGGTGCAACGCCTGCTTCGGCTTTATGCCGACAAGCAGGCGTCGCGCTACGGACTAACACGCGCCCAGTGGGCGGTGCTGGCCAAGCTCGAACGCACCGAAGGACTGAAGCAGACCGAGGTCGCCGAGCTCATGGAAATGCAGCCGATCACGCTAACGCGATTGATCGACAAGCTCTGCAAAGCCGATCTGATCGAGCGCCGCAGCGACGAAACCGATCGCCGCGTCAATCGCCTGTACCTGACCAAGACCGCGCGGCCGATGATGGCGAAGCTCGCCGCGCTGCGCAGTGAAATCACCCGAGCCGCGCTTGCCGATATCAGCATTCCCGACGCGCATCGTCTGGTCGAGCAGCTCGAAACCGTCAAAGACAATGTTCGCAGTGCGCTTCAGAGCGGCGGACCGACCAACAATAATAAAGTGAAAGAGCAGCACTATGGCTGAACCGGTCCTGAAATTTCCGCCCGAACAGAAGGGCAATCCCGCGGAGCCTGCGCCGTCGCAAGCCACGGGCGCCAAACCGCGTGGAGGGCTGCTCGGCGCGATGCGCCGCTATCGCCGGCCGCTGCTGCTCGTCGTGCTGCCGCTGATCGCGCTCATCGCAGGATTGACGTTTTATCTGTCGGGCGGCCGTTACGTGACGACCGACGACGCCTATGTCGGCGCGCAGAAAGTGCTGATTACGCCCGAGGTCTCCGGCAAGGTCGACAACGTCTCGGTGAAAGAAGGTCAGCACGTCAAGAAGGGCGACATTCTGTTTGAAGTCGATCCTGCGCCATTCCGTTTCGCGGTCCAGCAGGCGGAAGCGAAGCTGAATGACGCGAAGATCGAATACGACACGCTGAAGGCGAACCTCACGATCTACGCTAAGTCCTCGGCGCTCTCCGAGGAAAGCATCAAGGTCAAGCAACGGGACGTGGATCGCAAGACCTCGCTCGTGAAGAGCAGCGCCGGATCGCAGCTCGATCTCGACAACTCTCTCAGCGCGCTGGTGCAGGCGGAGGGCCTGAACCAGATTCTTCAGCAGCAGATCGCCAACGCAAAAAACAAACTGCTCGGCGATCCGGACTTGCCGCTCGAGAAATTTCCGACCTATGCACAGGCCAAGGCCGCTTTGGGTGACGCCCAGCGGAATCTGACAAATACCCAGTTGCGCGCGCCTATAAACGGCGTCGCAACGCAGGTCGACAACATTCAGCTTGGCCGCTTCGTCCCCGCCGGCACGCCGGTGTTCAGCGTGGTCGATCTCGACAACCCGTGGGTAGATGCCAATCCAAAGGAATCCGACTTCACTTATGTGAGCGTCGGGCAGCCGGTCGACCTCTACGTCGACTCTTTCCCCGATCACACCTTCAAGGGAACGGTTGGGTCGCTCAGTCCCGGCACCGGCGCGACATTCGCGATCCTGCCGCCACAGAACGCGACCGGCAACTTCGTGAAGATCGTGCAGCGCATTCCTGTCCGCATCTATTTCGACAAGAACGATGCAATGGTCGCCAAGCTGAAATCCGGCATGAGCGTTTATGTGTCGATCGACACCAATCACCGCCGCTCGCTCGCGGGGCTGTTCGGCCTGCCGAAAACGAAACAGGACTAGATCTGTGACGACAGACGCCGCACATCCGATTGCGGTTCCCGGCCTGCGCCGGAACATGGTGACGATTTGCGCCATGACCGCGACCATCATGCAGGCATTGGACACGACGATCGCCAACGTCGCGCTGCCCTACATGCAGGGATCGCTGTCGGCATCGCAGGACCAGATCAACTGGGTGCTGACATCCTACATCGTTGCGGCGGCGATCATGACCGCTCCCGTTGGCTGGATTGCCAACCGGTTCGGCCGCAAGCGCATCTTCATCCTCTGCTCGGCCGGGTTCACCGTCGCATCCGTCATGTGCGGACTGGCGCAGGACATCACCCAGATGGTGCTGTTCCGCCTGCTGCAAGGCGTGTTCGGCGCAGCCCTGGTGCCGCTGTCGCAGGCGGTGATGCTCGACAGCTACGCGCTGCACGAGCGCGCCAAGGCGATGGCGATCTGGGGCATGGGCGTGATGATGGG
>JBEPUM010000065.1:0-17286 GCA_041691515.1 Pseudomonadota bacterium
GGAACATGCAGCCTGTCCATCCGCCGCACACCGCCGTCCCGTGGCGCAATCGCGAACGGTCGCCCAAGGACTTCTGGTGGTGGGTCCCCGGCCGGGCCCGCTATGAATAGGAGACGGGTGTGCGCGGTGAGATGGCGTCGACAACGCAAAGACGATATATTAGATATTATGCGGTCTCAAATGCGCGCCGGACCGGACGACGCTGGGCATGCGCCGTGGTCGCAGGGGTGATGATGATCGATTTACCCGCTGCCGCTCACGCGCAATCGCTGACGCCCGATCCGGGTGCCTGGCGGCCGATGTCCTATGCGAACCTGCAGATACCCGCTCCGCGGACCGCGACGTATCTTGATATCTGGAAGGACGCCGTTGAGGCCAATAATCGCGCTTACAAGGCGCGCGGCGATCTCCGCTTCTCGGACGGCAACGCTCCCGTAACCGAGGCCCATTTCGTGATCTGGAGCCCCACCAAATCCGTCGTGCTCTCCATCCTCAACACCGTCACCGGCTGCACGCTCAAGGAGTTGCGCGCCGCCGCCGGCGCGACCGTTAAACTGTGTCCGTTGCGGATCGCGATCTACGAAGGGCTTCAGGTCCGGACCCTCGACGGTGGCCGCACCTGCTTTCTCGAGCTTGCTTCGCCTGCCGGAGCCAACAGCGGCGATCCGAACCAGGCTGTGTCCTACGCGTCTTATGACGTTGCAACCAAGACGGTGAAGACCGGTGTCATCATCGACCATCAAGCC
Source organism: Pseudomonadota bacterium (assembly GCA_041691515.1). Classification (GTDB taxonomy): domain Bacteria; phylum Pseudomonadota; class Alphaproteobacteria; order Rhizobiales; family Xanthobacteraceae; genus Nitrobacter. Next base: position 747 of record JBEPUM010000065.1, read on the forward strand.
GTCGACGGCTGCTCGCAAAACATCGCGCTGTATCCGCCATGAAATGCCGCCGGCCTGTGCATCATGGTGTCACGCCCGCTTCCGGCGCCGTCAAGGCGACCCCTGCGGGGCGCGCTGGCGCGCGGCCTGGACGGCGCCCGCGGCCGTGCCATGCTGGTCGGCCATCTCAGCATCAGGAGGCTTCGATGCGGTTCAAGTTCATTGTTCGGATTGTCGCGCTGTTCGCCATCCCGGGCATCGCGGCTGCGCAGGATCAAGCCACCGGCCGGTGGCAGGCGATGAGCTATTACAGTTTACAAGTCCCGTCGACGACCGATCCGTTGCAGACGGTGGTCTGGCCCGATGTCATCCGCGAGGCCAACGCCTATGTGACCACCGAGCTCAAGCGGCCCCTTGGCGGCAGAAATGCGATGGTCACCGCACTCGCCTCGACCTATCGCGACGGCAACCGCACCATCATCATCAGCACGGCGCTCTCGCGCGCCTGCGATAGCGGGGCGAACGACAAGGGCGCCGAGATCGAGCCGTCGACCTGCCCGCTGCGGATCGCCACCATCGAGAACGGCAAGGTGGTGTCGATCAAGTCGGACACGGGCTGTTACACGGATCACGCCGACCCGGATCTTCCGGCTAAAAACCGCAACGACAACTCCTACACGCGCTACGACCCCACCGCCGGCACGATCAGTTTTCGCACGGCCGTCGGCGGTCATGACGTGCCGAGCTGCGCGCGGACCTATTCGCTCAAATAACGTTTCAGGATGCGGAGGAAACCCATGTGCGCGCGCGGCGGTGGTCTGGTGTTCACCCTTGCTTTTTGCTTGAGCATTCTCTGGCTTGGGACCCGACAGGCGAAGGCCGGGCAATATTGCGAACGCACCAATTACTCTGCTCAGGATATCACCGATGCCGTGAGGAACTCGCCGCTGCGGGAGGACCTCAAAGGGACATCCTGCTCGCTAGGCGGCTTGGGCCGCTTCGAGTCGGGTGGCAACAAAGGCAACTACAACGGGAGCTGCTGCACCGGCATCTTCCAGCTCAACAATGCCAACGTCCAGAAATATGCCGGAATTGACCGCGCCGGCTACGGCTGCATGTCGTTGCAGGGCCAGGTCGACGCGTGGGCGAAGCTGACCAACGACGGCTACAATTCATCTGCCGTCAAGCAACTTGCCTCGATGTCGAGCTTCGACGGTCAAAAGGTCGACGCCAGCTTGATCGGCGCTTGTATCCAGCTCGGCAGCGGCAATTGTCAGAAAATGCTCAATTCCGGCCGGTGCTCCGGCTTTGCTGATATCAACGGTACAACCATCTGCGGCATGGCCAAAAATGCCCGCGCTTTGGCCAACCCGAATTGCACCGACGGACAGGCTGTGTGCGGCCCGGCCGGGCCCGGGGATTTCCCGACATCGATGGGCATCGCAGCAAATCCTCCCACGGCTACGAGCGCTTCGATTATCGTGAGGCCGACCGACGTGTGATCCGCGGAAGTTCAGTTAGAAGGCGGAGAAGTGATCCTCTATCGCGCCGCAGAGGTCTTCGTTACGATAATGCGCGTGCACGAGGGCCGGAACCCGCCGTTGGTTTCTACGGCCCTTTCTTCGTCACTTTCTCAGAAACATATCACCGGTCCACCGGTGCATCTCGCACACGGTGAACCTTGCGTGTCACGCTGATGCAATGCCTTGATCCAACGGCTTTGTGCGGATCAACGAGCATCGCGATCGATCTGATCGAGCGAAACACATAGCCCGGCCAGTTCTTCGGGTCTCTTTTGTCTCACGACGCCCAACAATCGTTCGTCGGCGGTGACGAACCGCCATTTCTGTTGGTGAGCAAGAGCGAGATAGAGGCAATCATAGGCGGGATGATCGAGTTCGATTGCAAGCGATGTGGCCGGTTCGGTCAGACTCCGCATTGGCAATAGTTCGATCCCCGACCGTTCCAGCAGCCGCGCAGCCATCACGGCTTCCTCGTGCGTGAGATCGCCACGACGAGCCTTCTTCCATAGAATGTTCGCGCATTCTGCGGAAAGAAGATCCGGTGCCGCGAAACGGAATTTCGCCCGCAGGGAAATCGCGGCCGCCGTTCCTTCCTCCTCGACAACCCATTTGACGGCGATGCTGGCGTCAACAACAAGTGTTTCCATCACCGCTCGTCACGCCCTTCACGCAACAGAATCTCCGAAGGCGTTTGCTTGCGGCCGGCCGTGAGCTTGCGCAATTGAGCGGCAAGGTCGTCAAATGAAGGCTGGGCCTCCATTTCAAGCACTTGTCGGAGAATCTCCCGATGCTCGGCCTCCGCTGACCGCCCGTGACGTGCCGCACGAAGCCTGAGTTTCGTGATCAGGTCGTCGTCGAGATTGCGCACATGCAGGTTACCCGCCATATGTTGGCTCCAATGCTCTCATTGAGAGCAAAGATAGCAACTTGAGGGACCTAGAACAAGGGTGAGAGAACCGGATTCCTCGCAGCCATGCTCCTCGGCGCGCCAAGCCAGGCTACCTGCCTGGCATCGGACATGAGGCTGGTCAAAACGACCGCGTCCACGCCGACGCCGATTGCCTGCACGGACCCGGCGATTTTCCGACATCGACGGGCACCGTCGGCCAATTTGTCAATCTTCGACAGCGCCAGACGATCGTTGCTCGGGCGGCTGTCCGAATGTCGCGGCCTCAGCCTCAATGGATTTCGGCCGGGTCGCGAATGATGAAGTCGGCAAAGTCACCCAGTTGCTGTTCTGTGGAGGCGCAAAGATCGCCTCCGCGATAGTGCGCATGCACGAGGGCCCAGAACACGACCTCATCGGATCGACCCGCAAACAAGGCCTTCTGCAGCGTTCTTCCGATCAGCGTCACTGCCCGCGCGGGGTCATACCGTGATTGCAGTTCATGCGCGACGATCTTGGTATCGGCCGTTCGAATCACCGTTTCCCTCCAAATCTTATTGCTGACGTCACTACGCGGCTGACGGCAGCGAAACATCGGGGAGCACCGGATCGTCACACCCGCGGGCTTGATGGATCGCGGCCAGAGTCTCGCGATTGAAGGACATGCGCAGAGCAACGACTTCGTCGCGGCCGATACGCTTGGGAAAGCCAAGCGGGCGCACGAAAAAGCGCAGTTGCATCGCGATCAACATGAGTCGCCAGTCAATCGCGACGGTGACGGTGTCGACGCGATGCGCCATGCCCCATTCGACGACGCCTTGCGTCAACTCCAGGAATGGTCCGTCGGCGCGGGGCCGCATGTCGCGATGCCCAGGTGCCACGCAAAACCGTGTCCACTCGAATACCCGTGGACCTCTGGGTGGCTTACGTCGGCACAGATCGGTCAGGACGTCGCTGAGCAGATGTGGCCGAGTGGTCGGCAGTAGACGCTGATAGCCGACGATGTCATCGCCGCGAAGGCAGAGCTGATGGATTGCGTGCGCATCGTCGAAGCGATCGCGTTCGAGGCCATCGGATTGACGCAGGTCGCTCCAACCCTTTTCCTCGACGAAGATAGCATGACGGAAACGAAAGGCTCGATTCATCAGCGCCGCGTTCCGACTGATGTCCGAGCCGGGAATGACCATGAGCATTGAAATCTCCTCGGCTTATTGGATGAGCCAAGGAGGTCACGAACGCGGTCCGTCCGGTATGGTCATAAATATCCATTGCGCGCCTGCGCAAGCGCGCCAGTTGCCCAACCTTGTAAGTGTTTTAATTCAGGCGAGGCATACCCTCTCGCGACTGGTGCGCGTCCTGATCGATGCGCGACGCACAAAACTTACCGCCGGCGCGGGCGACCCTCGATCTGCAGTGCTCAGACGATCGCGAGGTCGAGATCGTTGATGATGGCCGCGAGCTCGCTGCGACATTCGACAAGCCGCGGCGTTGCGGTGACGGATAGCTTCGTCACCGCTCTGTCGAAGACAGCAAGGTTCGTCTCGCCGTTGAGACGGGAGTCAGAGATGATGCCGTCTGGTTGAGCGTCGTGTGACCAGAACGCCCTCGACCACGCGCGGCCGAGGTCCTGTGAGCTCGACCGCGCGACATCGGTTGGGATTCCCATGCGGACCAAGCCATCGCCACGCAAATCGATGAGTTGCAGTGTCATTTTTCCCCGCACTTCCGCGCAGGTCCACGTTTCTAGCTCCTGCCATTCGATGGGAAACGCATCCAGTCGGCCATTGCCGCGGTCGCGCAGGATCGTCTCGACGAAGCAGACCTTGAGGCTGCTGCCGAGATAGATGACGCCGAAACGGTCGGGCGGGACCAACCCCGTTTCTGGGTCGCTGAACCGGCTCGGTCCGAAGCCGTGACCCAACGGGTCCGGAAATCGGCTCTGATAAATCCGCCGCCACATTGTGCCGGTTGCGATGTGGGCCAGCGCGAGTGCGCGCGACGCGAATCCGCGCGGTGGCATCGGTCCCGGCGCTGGCATGATCAGGAAAAAGCGCCTTTGCCTATCGACTCCGCTGCGACAATCACATCGGCAATCCGTCCGGCCCGCAGAGCTTGGAGGCCCGTGCTGCCGTCAAGTTCCCCATGCTCTTCCAGCAAAAACCGGTAGATGCCCCACGGATGGTCGCCCAGCACATCGAACAATTGCGGCAGGCTCGGGATCAGCTCGCCGGAATCGCTCAGTTGCCATTTCGGAAAACGGACGCCGCGCTTCGGTCCTTCGAGCCCGAGCACCTCGTGCCGCCGGCGCTTCTTGTGAACAGTTTCGCGTGTCGCGCCGATTTCATCGGCGAAGGCGTCGGCTGACAGCATGTCGGCTCCGTTCAGGATCTCGGAAACGCGCGCAGAGCCACGCTGGCGCGCGGCAGCCAAAGCCGTGTCGAGAGCATCCACCTTCGGCGGCGGAAGATCTTCGACAGCAATCCGCGGCGCCTCCGCCGCGGGGTCGACCAGGACCGTCATCCGTACTGACCTACCGGTCCGTTCGGCGCGCTTCAAAGCGTTCGCAAATCCGGACAAGACGCCGCGTGTCGCCTTCCGGCTGGCGGGATCCTTTCCAATCATCAAGCCGAGCGAGGTGACAAACCCGACTGTTAGCGTATCGCCTCGCGGCGGTTGCTTGCGAATGCCACTGCTCTTTTTGTGCGTGACCGCCATGAAAGCACCTCCCGTGCTTCCGTCAATATGGTCATGTTCGTCAGATTTGTCAAGTTCGTCAGGAGATTCGGCGCGCGGCCCCTCCGCGGTCACTCGGCGGGCGTCAGTTGGTTGAGCGGCCGCGGCAACAGGACTGATCTTCGGCCGGCAAGGCAATCCCGTGCCCCGTCGGCACAAATCCGAGCTCGTCGCAGAGGTCGCGGAAAGCAGCGCGGCAGCGCTCTTTTTCAGCCTCAGCGGCGTCGCACAGACTCTGCTGTTGTTCGGAGGACGCACGCTCCGTCCGGCAGACCGGGCACGTCGCCCGGTGAACGGTCCGCTCCCACGCCACCAGCGCGGTCACATAGGCGCGATGCGCGGCGATGGTTCGCGCCTCCAATGATTCCTCTGGTGCCGCCTCAAACGGGAGCATTGCATTCTCCCCGATGAGAGATGTGTCTGCGGTACGCCCCCGCAAACGATCCCTCGCTGACTCTTGGTGATCGGGGAGTTGGAAACCGTACGAAACGGCCCTGTGGCCTTTAGTTCGGGTGAACCTGTTGCATACGCCACAGGCTCCCCGACCATAAGGTCAAGGAGTGCGGCGCCGAAACGGCCGGCACCAACCCGTTCGTAGGGGTTTCCACGCCCCAGGGCGGCGCGTACCGCCGCCATCGCGTTCATAGCCGCTCAGACGCGGGCGTTCCAGTTCCTTTTGGTCACTGACTGATTGCTGAGGCCGTCGCCAAACGGGAGCTCGCGGACGCCGCACGACAGGCTGGACGTCCGCTGCAGGAGCTGCGCCCGACACGTCCCACCGACGATGTTCTGGCTAAAAACCTCGCCGCCCAACGCGCCGGCTGAAAGGCGGTTTCCGCTTAGCCAACCACGTGACATGACGGCCAAGCCGAAACCAGCTCTATGCAAACTGACGAAATCAATTGCGAAAATCTGGGTCTGATCGGGAGCGCGCGCTGTAATGCTGGCAGGTTTCAGCGGATCCGAATAAGCGCGACAGTACCGACAGCCATCCGCAACGCGGCCACACCGAAGGCGAATACCGGTGAGACGTCCGCCCAGCACACCAAGGCCGTTCTCGACAGAAATTTGGCCGCACCATTAGCGACCCCCGGGCGCGCGATAGCTGATGGCGAGCGTCGTGGCATTCGCCCGATCGAGAGAGCGCGGCTATTTCCGAGCCGCCAGGCCGCCCAAAGCACGATCGTCAGGACGACAACCGTCGTCGATAGCCAGACTTGAATTTAGCCAATCCAATCGGCCACAAAATGAGGGGTTCGCGGGCAACGGCGCGGAGTGGCGGGACAAGCTCATGGCCGACGTAAACGCGTCTTGCGCTCGCCTCATCTGGTGCTATATAATGCCTCAGATGAGTATGGAGACAACAATGCTCGCTTTTGGCAATGTGGCAGATGTGTTGGGTCTGCCTTCCAAGGAACAGGCGTCGCGCTCGCCCTTTGGCCTGATTTCCCGGATCGAGGGCGGTCTTCCGATCGAAGCGCTTGATCGCGTCGCACAGCTTCTGGCACCGGACGACACTTTATTTAAATATCGCCTGGTACCTAAGGCAACATATGAGCGTCGGAAGACCTCGCACAAACTCTCCTCGGATGAGGGAGCCAAGCTGGCGCGTCTCGCCCGCGTGTGGGCTCTTGCGCTTGATGTCTGGCAGGCTGAGGCGGATGCCCGCGATTTTCTCTTTCGTCCGCATCCGATGATCGAGGATAAGCGGCCCGTCGATGTCGTTATCCAGAGCGAATTCGGCGCGGAGCTGATCAATGATATCCTAGGCCGCCTGAAATACGGCACGGCTGCGTGACGGCACAGGTTCTGGATCGCGGCCTGACGTGCGTTCGAATAGGAGATCCGGCCGGGAGCTATCCGATTTTCGACGCGACCGGATCGACCATCGCTCCAGGACGGTGGAATACCATCGGCAGCCCGATGATCTACGCAAGCGAGCACTATTCGACGGCGCTGCTCGAGAAGCTCGTTCACGGCAGCGGCCGGCTGCCGCCGAACCAGCACTACATCACGATCACCATTCCGCGCGGCCTGACCTATGAAATGTTCGCTCCCGCCTCGCTGCCGGAGTGGGACCGCATGCCTGCGACTACAAGCAAGATGTTCGGCGAGAAATGGTGCCTTGAGAAGCGAAGCGTCATCCTGATCGTTCCGAGCGTCGTCGCGCGTCTGGATCGCAATGTCCTGATCAATCCTGCTCACACGGAATTTCCCCATATCACGACGAGTCTCCACGAAGCTGTATTTTGGGATCGCCGTCTCTTTGGAATGTAGGTCTCCTTGGTGAGGTCGTTGTCGCCTCGTCGAGACCGAATGACAATCGAGGCGGCTGTCCTGGGCGCCCACCGCAAATCAGTGACGCTTGCCGCGCTGCAATGCAGAACGCGGGCCTCATCAGCTATCGATGGGCACGATCCAAGTCATCGACCGCGCCGGCCTCGAGAAGGCTTCATGCGAATGCTTCGCGGTCGTCAAGGAGCGGTTCAACGCCTTCCTCCGTCCGCCTGCCACCGCGGTTCAGGCGACGCGAAAGAGCGCGGCAAAAGCACCAAGGACAGGAAGACAAAAGACGAATAACCGACCCCAAATTCCGACGGCGGCTGTGGCGCCGTTCAGGTTTGAGACGGCGTTCCCGGGTTTCGGATCGGCCCCGCTATCAACCTGTACCTTGGCAACTTAACGCCGCTAAACATTTCCAGCGTTTCACCGCAGATGGGACAGACGAATCCATCGGTCTCGCGCGGCGCCGCGTCGAACTCGATCCGCTCATAGAGCGCGCCACAGCGGCAGTTGACCTGAGAAGTCGTCATTGCGGAATAATTCGGTTCGCCGGCCAAGGTTTCCGCTTCAACTTCTGAATTGGCGCAACGACGGCCGACCTACCGGCATGACGAAATAGGTTGCAGAGAGCAGCAATATCTCACCCGTGAAACCCATAAGATAGAGGAGAAGGATCGAGAGCTGATCCAGAGAGCGTGCCTGGCCTAGAATTGTGATGCTGCGAGATCCGACGAATTCCAACATTCCGGCAAGGACGGTGACGATCAGCAGGCCGACGTCCAGCAGCAGGATGAAGAGGTAAGGCATCACCGCGGACATCAGAAAATGCCGACGCTGTATTTTGACGCGATGATAAAAGATCACCGACATTGCATTCTCGAGGATCGTAAACGCGAGAGCGCTGATAAAAGCATGGTGACGAGCAAAATGCCACCCACAACATCTTTATGGGCGAGAAACGTTCGGACCTCACCAACCAGCACGTTTGATTGTCCCGGAATGATGAACGCGAGATACTCACTTAATGTTGAGAGGAGGCGATCTTCCGGAACGACGCGCGGGAGCACCATCGGGATGAGGAGAGCAGCGGGACGAGCGACAAGAGCGTGTAGTAGGCGACGGCACCCGCAAGCAGGACGCCCTGGTTCGCACGAAATTGCTTGATTACAGCCAGTGCGAACGGCCCTGGGCGTTTAAAAACTTTCCTTGCAGTGCGGCCTGCAAATCCACATTGCTCAGACACCTGCTACGTGCGCTCGAACGAGCGGGACAGCCCCATCCTAGGAAGAACTCGCGGTCGCTTACCGCCTCTTTGCGAGCTTCGCGCAGTCAAAAATGACTCCTTGAAGGCAAAGAACCCTTCAGCGCTCGTCCGCGGCAATATTGACATCGCAAACGCCGTTTTGATGACCGACGAATATAAGGGATATCTCGGCATCAAGAAGTTCATGGAACATCGCACGGTGAACCATCAGGTTTGGTGCGTGACCGACGACGGCACTCCAGAGATGCTGATATCGCTGGCGAACACCACGCTCGACTCCATCCTCTATCAAGAGTCCGGATTCTGGAAGGTCGTCGAGGGTCAACGCGCCTCGGAAATCCTCGAAAAGTATCTTCAGGATCACGCGCGCAATGGGCTAAGACGATTTCCGCATTGGTCGGCAGGCGCGACAAATGCTCGACCGCCGGGTCCATATTGCGGACTATGCTGCGCCCGATGGCACGGTCAACTTGTTGGCAGGCAGAACATGAAAGGCGATGCATCACTCCACCCGGCAAACTTCAGTATCGCCTTTGGCGTTTGGAGACGAACATGACGCCCGCGATGAATGCAATGCTCAGCATTGCGAGCGGCGCAGCACGCGTCAAATCTTCCAACCTAGCGAGAACTGTGCGGGGCTGCTTTGCCGCTTCGACCGCCTCCTTGAAATGGCGGCCAACGTCTGCCACCTCATCCGACGCCGAGTTCACCGCGCTGCGGGCATCAGTCAGGCTATCGACGGCGCGCTCGGAAAATCCAGGCAGGCTTGACTCGTCGACCATGCGATTTCTCCTTCACGGGTGTTCCGGCGTTGCGACCGAAAACGTGATCAATCGTCCACAAAACGCCTGATGACCTCAAGGTTTAAGCCTACATATCACCTAGAGGCAGAACTCGGGATCAACATTATCATCCGAACGACAGTCTGAAGGCGCGGAGTTGCGGTCGCGGAACTTTTAGGGCGATGGCCGCTTATCACCGCAACAAATTGCGTCGAAATGGAAAGATGAAAAGATGCACATGTCCGGCGAAAGCCTTTTAGTCATTATTTTTGTGGGAATAGTTGCTGGCTGGTTGGCGGGCCAGATTGTTCGCGGGACAGGTTTTGGGCTAATCGGCGATCTTGTTGTGGGCGTGCTCGGAGCATTTGTAGCGAGCTTACTGTTTCCGCGCCTCGGTCTTCATCTCGGAACAGGAATTGTTTCTGAAATACTATATTCTGCGATTGGCGCTATTTTGCTGTTGTTGATCGTTCGGCTAGTTCGAGGCCGGGGGCGGTTTTGCTAGGCTAAATCAACGGTTCAAATTGTTTCAGCACCGTTTGAAATTGAGAAGCATTCTCTTGTCGATTAGACGCTGAATCTGCTCCGTAAGATCTTTAGATCTTTGGAAATGGGAAGGGTCGGTTGCCAACCGCCACGCCAGGTGGACCCAAATGTGGGCCGCTGGCGGCAGTTTAGACGGCATGAATATCAGTTCATCTAAATTACATATTCCTCCGGGGGGCCGGAACCAACAGGTCTCCTGCAACTATTTGCGATAGTCGCTCGTTACTTCTCAGAGGCAATTGGAAAGGTTTCGCACAATGAGGAAAGCAGCACTGATTTTGGCCACCGCGGTCACCCTCGGTATGGGCGCTATCGCGGCTCCTAGTCCCGCTCAAGCCCGTGGGGGTTTCGGGCCGGGCCTTGCTGGTGGGTTAATCGCAGGCGCGCTCATCGGAGGTATCGCCTCGAACGCGTACGGTTACGGCCCGGGGTATGGATACTACGGTGGATACGCTCCGGGCTATTATGATGGATATGCTCCGGCTTATTACAGCGGATATGCCCCGGCATATTATGGCTATAGATATCGTAGAGCGTATCGACCGGCGTACGCTTATTACGGCGGCCCCCGGTATTATGGCGGCTGGCACCGAGGCTGGCGCCATCACTGGTGAGCATTCGTCGACATTCTAAACTATCCACCCCGTTGCGGCCAATACCGCGACGGGATTTGAGGTGGTCCCGGTTTCCGGGACAGTTTGGCGGCAACGCCAAGATGGATTTTGGGTTTGATTACGCCGCCAGTCTCTCCTCGTTTCCTGCCTAGCATAAACCTCGTCAGGCGTCCTGCCACTGAGGCTCGAGCGCGGTCGGCTGGTGTTGTAGTAGCCGATCCAGCGTCCGATACCGGCTCGTGCTTCGCCGTGAAGGCATTCAGTAACACGCATTCGTATTTGAGCGAGCGCCACAGCCGCTCAATGAAGACGTTGTCCATCCAGCAGCCACAACCGTCCATCGAGATGCGGATGCCAGCCTCTCTCAATGTGTTGGTGAAGGCGAAGCTGGTGAACTGCGAATCCTGATCGGTATTGTCGCGACAATGCTTTCGCATTGCGTTGAGATTTGAGGGCTGCCGTAACGAGCGATGGCTTCCTCCAGTTCTTGACGCGATCCAGTGCAGCTCGGGTCACCAGCGGACCAAAATCGGCGGTCGGATCGATCGAAGGGCCAATCTTCAGGTTCTCGACGCGAGGAATCAATTTCTTCATCAGGCGGTCGGCCGTGGTCTTGCCGACGGGAACCGCGACCGACACCGCCATGCAGCGCCCGCGGCGCCATATCCGCCGCCGATCAGCGCGTCGACGGTTTGGCCATGTCGGCGTCCGGCATGATGATCGTGTGATTTTTCGCGCCGCCGAAGCATTGCGGGCGCTTACCGGTTGCCGCTGCCCGCTCATAAATATACTGCGCGATCGAGGAGGAGCCGACAAAGCCCACCGCCGCGATTTCGCGATCGTCGAGAATGGCGTCGACAGCTTCCCTGTTGCCATTGACGGCGTTCAGGATGCCCGGCGGAAGTCCCGCCTCCAGCATCAGTTCTGCCAGCCTCATCGGCACGCCGGGGTCGCGTTCCGACGGCTTCAGGATAAAGGCATTGCCGCAGGCAATCGCGGGCGCGATTTTCCACATCGGAATCATCGCCGGAAACCGGATATCGTCACCAAACGTGAAAATGCTCTAGCCGCGACGCGCGAACTGATCCTCGGCCGCCAACGTGAAAGATTAGGTCGATTGTCAATCATCCCTCACTCACCATGACAGACGACACGCCGCTTAATACGATCGAATTCTTCCGGCGCGGATCGTAACTTCGCGAACACGGCAACGGAGCACCGTTGAATGGATCGTAGAACCATCTTAGAATGAGTTTCGGTGAGACATATACCACGGCGTTGCTGGCGGGGACGATCGTCGCGATCTGGGGTTCAATTATAGCTATCCCGCTCCTGGTTCTTTTTCAGTAGCAAACCGCAAACGCGCCCTACCGGCATAAAAAGAAGCGCGGGGGCCCTGCTCCTAAAGATCGCCGGCATACCGCGCCAAGTTTCTTGCTACCCGTGATCAAAACTTGGTTAGAAAATTGGTTCCAGAAATTCATTACATTCAGCAATTTGGCATCGCGCCGCCGTCCGGCTTCCGATCAAACTTAAGTATCTCATCAAGTTGTGCGGCGTGGAATATCCGCCGTCGGAGTCGGTTATGGGCACCTGCAAACCGGTTTTTATGAGCTCGCGGGCTTTGACATGCGCAATCGTCGGGCTGATGCGAATGGTTACAACCGATGCATCGTCCTTGGCGGCATGAATGCTGAATGTCATTTGCCCTCAAGAGAAAAAGCCGGCGGGCGTTACGCCGTCGGCCCTTCCTTGCAACTGCCGGCCCGGCGGCCGGTTCTGCTGCGTTCATAAGCAAGGTTGCCACAGCATGGTTATCGAAAAGTTAATATAGCTTGCGGGATACAAACTTTCATTGTCAGCGTTTTATGTCTAGCCGCGTTCTTGGTGCGTATCTGCCGGCGCGGTTAGGTGGCCCGGCGATGAATTCGCATCCAGCCGTCGCTGGGCCGCTCTGGATGGACCACCAAAAAAGAGCCCGCGTTTGAGAGAAGGCGGGCTGACACGATTATGTTTGCATTATACTGAACGACGAAGGCGGCGGTATGTTCCCGCGGGCGCGGCTATACTCATGGATGGCTCGCCGAGTTTATCCCGGGCATCGTCGCGAATTTTCTTCATCAGCGCTTTCAGCGAGTCCCAGCAGATCTTGCACATGTCGCGATCGTGTGTGTTTCGGCGTGGAATACTCGTCATTTCGGGATGATTCAGGGGTCGCCGGCCCTCGCGATCTCGATAGGAGATCGCGAGAAAACCCTGGCGCCGTCACGGTTACTCGCGCTTCTTTTCTTCTTCGCCACCCGGTCTGCCGCCGGGCTGCGGCCGGGGGGCTTGAGCGCCCGGCGGCCGAGGCTGCATCGCGTGAGGCGGCCGAGCTTCCTGGGCTGGTCTCGGCTCCGCAGCCCGCGGCGCTTCGGGTGCCGGTCGCCGCTGTTCTTCCCTCCTCGGCGGTTCGGCTTTGGGCGGCGCAGTCTTCGAGGGTTCTTGGGCGGGCCTTCGCTCTTCGACTTTCGGCGCCTCCTGAACAGGCTTTCGTTCCTCAGCCTTCTGTGGTGGCGCCTGCATCGGCTTGCCGCGTTCTTCCGCCTTCGGAGCTTGCCTGTTCATCTCGTCGGTGCGCGGCGGCTCGGCCTGTCGCGGCGTCTCGCCCGGCTTCTTACTGACCTTAGGCATTTCCTTGGGCACTTCTTTGCTCGGGGCGGCGTTCGGCACCGCGCCCGGCTTCTCGGCCCCATTAGGAGGCGGCGGTGCGCCGGGTTTGGCGGCGACCGGCGTACTCGACCCCCGCACAACCCCGGCACCTTGGAACACACCCGCGCGCGGCGTCGCCGCCACCGCAGGCTCGCCGTGATTTTGCTTCGAGAACAGCGCCCGATCCTTGCTGGCCGTCTCCGCCTGCTGATGTTGAACGGGAGTGGCCTCGACGTGACGCTCGCGCGCGAACGTCTCCTGTTGCGGGGTCGGCCGGACCGGGGTGCCGCCGTTACCGCCGTTAAAACTTACATTGGTCCTGTTGTTCACAACCACTGTCTCGTTATAGACGTTGGTGATGCGAACGTTTTCGACATTGTTGACGGTGCGATTGTAAAAGAAGGCGCCATTATTCCAGCGACCGCCGAGATAGCCTTCACCGCCATAACCGTAGCCGTAATCGATTCCACCGTAGAATCCGACTTCCCGTCCCCAATAACCGGGATGAAAGCCGTATCGCCCGTCTTCAAAGCCCCAATAGGCCGGCGTCCACAGCAACTCGCGCTGCGGGGGCTCGACCCACGTTCCCGGCACCCAGTAGTAGTCGTCTTCCGACTGGTCCCATGCCCAATAACCAGGGACCCAGAGATATCCGTCGGCCGGAATCGCCGGTTGTTCATAATAGGGAAGCGGGGGCGGTGCGACGGCCACGCGAATGTCGACCGTCACTTGCGCTTGAGCTGGGGCAGCGAAGATGGCTGCGGGCGCCGCGCTCAACATGAGCGCGAGCACAGTAGAGCGGATGGTTCGCATCGGGATGTTTTCCTGAAGTGAGCACGGAGGGAAAGAGCGCGGACTTAACCGTGTTGGCCCGACTTGGTTCCGATCGATGTTTCTCCTAGCGATGACGTCCACGGGCAGTGAACGTCAGGCGCGAACGAAGCGAACCTATTCTCATCTTTAATTGTCGTTCCTCCCGGATCCCGCTACCCGCCGGTTGCCGCGTTGCGCCCAATCACCCAGACCGCGCGTATCAAAGCGGCCGGCAATAACGCACACTCCGGCTTCAATTGTTGCTCGCTGACGCTGCGGCATTGCCGGTCGCGGCGACCAGGTCGCTGATGAGACGCGACACGCCATCGACATCGAGCCAATTCGGCAAGACACCAAGTTATGCCGTTTTCTTCATGGCCAAATAACCGGTCAGAGTGGCCAGCTGGTGTGTGACGAAGAGGCTGCTCACACCCTCGGTGTAGTTTGCTTGTCCAATGGTGGACGGCATCGCCGCTTTCGTAGCGGTTCCTATGGCTATCTATCTCCGGAAGCGCTGCACCCCAACCAGTTTTCCGAGCTTACTCCACGCGCGCCTCGGCGACATCGGGCCGATCTTGCTCCGCGGCTCTCGGTGTTTTTTGAGCGGCAAACCGAGATGGCGCAGGCGCTTCCACAAGCAGCCGACGCTGACCTTCATGCCGTGCGTGGATAGCAGCCACGCACGGATCACGGATTTCTTCGAGTGTGGAGTCTGGCTCGTCGGCGACCCGCTGGCGCAATGCATGCCAGCTTAGGAGCCGGCCCGCGTGACGGCCGAGCGGGTCGTCTCACCGGTCTCCCGACGTCGCCCCAGCGTCTTGTAGATACAGGATACAGGAAACGCTGACGCGCAGCAGTGGCGCGGCCTCATAAGCTCCCATTCCGCCATCGACGACCGAGATCACTCGTTAACGCAAGTCCTGAGAATAAGCCGCTCCCATCCAAGCCTCCGCGTCGAATCAACGCGGAAACTGAATCACGGAGAGTGTTCGCTGGGATTCCCTCGATTCCATCAAGAGTGAAAATGCTCTAGTGTCGCAAATTTTATCGAGAAGCATGTCCCCCTAGGCACGCGATTAGTGAGCGTGACAGTTGCCGCGTGCAGTTCGGCGATGCGCTGGACAATTGGAAGTCCGAGCCCCGTGCTTCCCACCATGCCGCGATCCCGCCGCCAGAAGCGCTGGAAGATGAAGTTGCGCTCCTCGTCTGAAACGCCCGGCCCGTCGTCCAGAACGCTGACCGTACCGTCCTCCTCGACGACGAACTCCGCCGTCGATCCATGAGACGTGTATCTGATGGCGTTCTCCCCGAGATTCCTGATCGCCCGTTTCAGCATCTCGGCATTGCCGCGAACCAGGACCGGGCTGGATGTCCCGACCAAAGCGACCTCCCTCTCCTGTGCCAACGGTCGCGAATGCCGCGGGTCAGTCGGGACCGATGGAGCGTGCTGCTTGCGCTGACAATCGCCGCAGCACCGCGAGTCCCGTAGTCATCTTTCTGTCTGATCCGCGTGCAATGATCTGCAATTCGTCAGTGTTTGCCGCGAAGAAGCCGCCGATAATAGGACGGTGTTATGAATTTTTCGCGCCGGACATGACTGGCCCGAACAATTCCCAACTTTCTCCCTTGAAGCGTTGCATCTGAAGCTGCTCGAGCGGGGCGAAGTCGGTTGGGCTGGTTTTAATTTTGGTGCCGGGCAAATAGACGCCGATCTCAAAGTTAAGATTGGCGGCCTGTTTCATAACGTTGGCGCGAGTTAGGTCGTCCTTGCACTGCGTCAGGACCTGCTCCAGCCCCTTGGCAACGCCATAGCCGAACACCGTTGAGGCGTCGGTCTGGTCGCCCTCGGGATAGTATTTCGTCATGAACGCGCGCCATTCCTTCATCGCCGGGTCGTTGTCCCACTGATGGTCCTTCGGATCCTTCAGATAGGCGGCGCTCAGGATACCTTGGCCGTTTTCGAAACCCGCTGGCTTCATCACACCGCCAACGGAAACCGACACATTGGTTAGGAATTGGATCGGCGTCCATTTCAGTTCGGCGATTTTCTTTATCGCCTGAGCGGCGAATTTCGGCGTCGCGATGTTGATGAAGATATCTGGGTTTGCGGCTTTGATCTGCACGACTTGCGAATCTACGGTCGGTGAACTGGTCTCGTAGCCGGCTTCGACCTTGATCAGTTTCGACGCCTGATCGCCGAAACCTTCATGAAGTCCGGTCAGATAGTCTGGAACCAAATTTCTATCTTGCCGACGTCGATCGCTTTTTCGCGCGCGACTTCATCCAGGCGCGCTGGGAACTTTTTTTAAAATCCTCGATGGCTCCCTCGGCTTGCGCATGATGGCGGGGTCGGGCCGAGAGCTTGCGGTAGCCCATCGCGCGAAGCTCCCGGCTCAGCGTCTGCTTGGCGACCGTGATGCGGAACT
>JBEPUM010000066.1:0-17229 GCA_041691515.1 Pseudomonadota bacterium
GCACGATGACCGAAGAGCTTCCAGTCACACTTGCCGATATCCGCCAAGCGGCCTCCCGCATCAGTGGTCGCGTTCTCCGCACGCCGTTGGTTCATTCGCGGACGCTGTCCGATATCACGGGCGCGGAAGTCTGGCTCAAACTGGAGAATCTTCAGTTCGCCGCGTCGTTCAAGGAGCGCGGCGCGGCCAACAAGCTGTTGATCTTGTCGCCGGAGGACGCGAAGCGTGGCGTGATCGCGATGTCCGCCGGCAATCATGCGCAAGGCGTGGCTTATCACGCACGACGCCTCGGGATCGAAGCGACCATCGTGATGCCGAAGGCGACGCCGTTCGTGAAGGTATCGCGCACCCGGCATCATGCGGCGCGTGTGCTGCTCGAAGGCGAAACCCTGGCCGATGCCGCCAGTTTTGCGCATGAACTGGCCGCGCGAGAAAATCTTGTCTTTGTCCACCCCTATAACGATCCAGCCATTGTTGCCGGGCAGGGCACCGTCGCGTTGGAAATGCTGGAGGACCAGCCTGCGCTGGACTGCATCGTCGCGCCGGTCGGTGGTGCGGGACTTGCGGCCGGTTGCGTCATTGCGGCGGCGGAGCATTCCTCGCCGGTCGAGGTGGTCGGTGTCGAGGTGGAGTCCTATGCGGCGGCTGCGCAGCAACTCGCAGGCCGTCCGGTATCGGTCGGCGGTGCGACGATCGCGGAAGGAATCGCGGTGCGCGACGTTGGTGAGTTGCCGATGAGCATTTTGCGCGCGCATGGCGTCGATGTCATGACGGTGCCGGAACGGCTGATCGAGAAGGCCGTCATTCTTCTGCTCGAGATCGAGAAGACCGTGGCAGAGGGCGCAGGCGCCGCGGCGCTCGCGGCCTTGCTCGCTACGCCGAGGCGTTTTGCCGGACGCAATGTGGGGCTGATTATTTCCGGCGGCAATATCGACACGCGCACGCTCGCCAATGTGCTGATGCGCGGGCTGGTGCGCGATGGCCGGCTGATCGATCTGGTGGTTGAAATCTCCGACAAGCCCGGAGCGCTCGCCGATCTGACGCGGACAATTGCCGAACTCGGCGGCAACATCGTCGAGGTGCAGCATCAGCGTTTCTTCGGAGCCCTCTCGGCCAACATGACCGAAGTCGAACTGGTGATCGAGGCGCAGGATACGGCCCACGGCGATGCCATTGTGGCGGGTCTGGAGGCGAAGAGTGTTCCGGTGCGCCGTCGTGGCCGATTGATCGTCGATTGAACCGCCATGCGCGGCTTTAGGTCGGGCAATCCTTCCGCCACCAATGCGTTATTTTCCTGAAGGTGTCTGCGTCCTCAACCCTTCCCAGGAGTCGCGCACCTGATGATAGTGCACCTCGGGCAGATAGTCGGGTGTATTGAGGCCGAGCGTTTTCACATCCAGTTTCCCCACCGCGCTCAGCAAGGTGTAGGACGCGATCACGCGGTCGCGCTGCGCGCCGATCAACCGCGCCTTCGCCGAGATCAGGTCCTGCTGTGAGTTCAGTACATCGACGGTGGTCCGCTGGCCGCCTTGCGCTTCCTTCTGCACGCCCTGCAACGCCACCGTCGCCGCGCGCACTTCGGATTCCGACGCACCGACCGCGATCTTGGCCCCTTCATTTGCGACCCATGCGCCCAGTGCCGCGGTGCGTGCCTGATTGCGGACCTGATCGAGCACCAGCCGGCTCTGCGCCGCGAGTTCCTTGGCCTGACGCGTCTGCGAGGCCGCGGTGCCGCCGTCGTAGAGCGGCGCGGTAACCGCACCAATCACCGACGCCTGATCGGTGCGGAATGTGCCCAAGGTCTGGTCGGTGTCCATGCTGTGGCTGGCATTGCCCTGCAGCGTCACGGTCGGATAGAGGCTGCTTTCCGCGACGTGGATCGTGGTTGAGGCCACATCCACATCGTAGCCGGCGGCGAGAACCGCGGGATGGCTTTTGAAGGCGATCGCAGTCGCGTCCTCCTTGCTGCGCGGCAGCAGGCGGTCGACGGGCTGTGCCGGACTGAGCCGTGAAGGCGAGTTGCCAATCACCTGAGTATAGGTCGCCTGGCTGATGGCGAGATTGACCTCCGCCGTATTGAGGTCGGCGAGACCGCGGTTCAGCCGCGCTTCGGCTTGCGCGGTATCGGTCGGCGTGACGTCGCCGGCGGTGAGGCGTTTTTGGGTGATGCCCAGTGTCTCCCGCAGAAATGCGACATTGGCCCGTTGGGCATCGACCAGCGACTGATTGGCGAGAACGTTGGTGTAGGCGGTTACGGCGTCGAGCAGCACACCCTGGCCGACATTGCGCAGCGCCTCGCGGCCCGACTGCACCTGGAGTTCTGCGACACGGACGCTGTTGGCGGTCTTGAAGCCGTTGAACAGGGTCTGAGTGACAGTGACCCCGATGGTCCACGGTTTCAGGGTCGCGGACTGCACGGTATTGTCCGGCAGCAGGTTGCGGACAGCCTGCAAGCCACCGCTCAGGCTGGCCAAGATCTGCGGCCTATAGCCGGCCAGCGCCTGCGGCACATTCTCGTCGGTCGCGCGCTGGCGGGCGCGCTCGGCGTTCAGTTGCGGATTGGATTGATAGGCTTTGATCAGCGCGTCTGGGATAGTCTCGGCCTGTGCCGTTACGATCGCGCCGAGCCCGATGCAAGCAGCGGCGGCAAGGCGAATGCCTGCACGATGGAGGCTCATGCCGCGCCGAAGCATGCGCCTTTCCAGGAGGCCATTCCTTCCGGCTTGCCGAACCATGTGACCCTACGATAACCCGGGTGTGTCTGCCCCCGCCGACGACCTGTTTAGAGGGCGGCACCGCGACAGGCAAACCCCCGTCGCTGATAAATTCCTGCTTTCCCGCATGTTCGCGGAGATGTGTTGCATGAGTGCCCGGATTGCTTGACGGGACGATGACCTGTGGCGAAATTGGGCGCCGGACATCAATGGACATCGATCGCCGTGCGGTTCTGTCGAACTGGCCCCCTGTATGTCTCGCGAAGGCTGTTGCGGCGGCGGCCGAAGCATGGAAGGGCAGGGAGGAGCGTCGAGTTTCATGGACGTGCGGGCGATATCCTGATGCCGAAAATATTCTCCGATCCCGCTGCGATCGCCGATGAGATTATCCGCGAGACCGGCGGCCGGCTGGTGGTGGGACTGCCGCTCGGGCTCGGCAAGGCCAATCACATCGTGAATGCGCTCTATCGGCGCGCCGCGGCGGATCGTGCCATCGATCTCACATTTTTCTCCGCCCTGACGCTGGAGAAGCCGCGGCCGTCGAACGAACTGGAAAAGCGTTTCATCACGCCCGTCATAGATCGCTTGTTCGGCGGCTGGCCCGATCTCGACTACGCCGCCGCGCTGCATGCCGACGCGCTGCCATCCAACATCAAGGTGATCGAGTTTTTCTTTCTCGCGGGCAAATGGCTGCATAACGGCTACGCCCAGCAGCACTACATCTCCGCCAACTACACCCACGCCGCGTCATATATTCTGGATCGCGGGCTCAACGTCATCACGCAGCTTGTGGCGAAGCGTGTCGTCAACGGCGAGACGCGTTACAGCCTGAGCTGCAATACCGACACCACGCTCGATCTGCTGCGTGCCCGCGCCGAGGGGCGGGCATCGTTCAAACTGGTCGGACAGGTCAATTCCGAATTGCCGTTCATGCCGGGCGTGGGCGATCTGCCGGCGGAGGAGTTCACCGCCATCCTCGATAGCCCGGACACCGATTTTCCGCTGTTCGCGCCGCCGTCCGAGCCGGTGTCGGATACCAAATACGCCATCGGTCTGCACGCAGCGGGGCTGATCAAGGACGGCGGCAGTTTGCAGATCGGCATCGGGCAGGTCGGCGATGCGCTGGCACAGGGCCTGATTTTGCGTCATCGCGACAATGCGCGGTTTTGCGAGGTCATGACGCGGCTGGCGCCGGGTAGCGCAATGGCGGAAACCGCGCCATTCGCAACGGGTCTTTATGGCGTCAGCGAAATGGTGTTCGAGGCATTTCTCGGCCTGATCGAGGCCGATGTGCTCAAGCGCGAGGTCGACGGCACGGTTCTGCACGGCGGATTCTTTCTCGGGCCCAAGTCGTTCTATCGGGCCTTGCGGGAAATGACGCCAGACCAGATCGCCCGCATTCAGATGATGCCGATCTCGTTCACCAATCAGCTCTACGGCGATGAGGCCGTCAAACGCCGCGCTCGCGTTGATGCGCGCTTCGTCAACAACGCCATGATGGCGACCTTGATGGGGGCTGTGATTTCCGACGGCCTCGACAATGGGCAGGTCGTGAGCGGCGTCGGCGGCCAATACAATTTCGTGGCGCAGGCGTTTGAACTCGTGGGCGCGCGCTCTCTCCTGACAGTGGAGACGACTCGGCAGGATAAGGCGGGTGCGGTCTCCAATATCCGCTGGTCCTACGGCCACACCACGATTCCGCGCCACCTGCGCGATATCATCGTGACCGAATATGGCGTCGCCGACCTGCGCGGCAAATCCGACGCAGATGTGATTGTGGCGATGCTGAACGTCGCGGATTCACGCTTTCAGCAGGAGCTGATGCGGCAGGCCCAGGACGCCGGCAAGCTGCCGAAGGATCATGAAATTCCCGCTGCCCATCGCGACAATTCGCCTGACAGAATCAAGGCCGCGTTGAAGCCGGCACGCGAAGCGGGATTGCTGCCGTCATTTCCGTTCGGCAGCGATTTCACGGACGTGGAGCAGCGGCTGATTCCCGCGCTTCAGATATTGCAGGAGGCGAGCCGTTCGCCGTTCGCGCTGGTTCGTCTTGCGATCAACGGGCTGCGCGCCGGCGATGCCTCGGCGCTGCCTGCGTTGGCCCGCATGGGCCTCGACAAACCGGCCAAGCTGACGGACCGGCTCTATCGCGCGCTGCTCAACGGCGCACTGAAGCGCTCACAGTAGAGCGCTTACCGGTTCTTGTTGTTCGGCTTGCGCTTCTCGATGAACGCCGCCATGCCTTCGGAACGGTCTTCGAGCGCGAAGGTGGCGTGGAACAGGTCGCGCTCGACATTCATGCCTTCGGAGAGCGGCGTCTCGAAGGCGCGGTTGACGGCACTCTTGGCCATCTCTGTGGCGGGCCGCGACATCGACGCGATCTTTTCGGCAGCCGCCATCGCTTCGTCCATCAGCTTGTCGGCGGGGACGATGCGGCTGACCAGACCGGAACGCTCGGCCTCGGCCGCATCCATCATTCGCCCGGTGAGACAAAGATCCATGGCCTTCGCCTTGCCGATGGCGCGTGTCAGGCGCTGCGTACCGCCGATGCCGGGGATGGTACCGAGCGTGATTTCGGGCTGGCCGAACTTTGCGGTGTCGGACGCGATAATGAAGTCGCACATCATGGCGAGCTCGCAGCCGCCGCCCAGTGCGTAGCCGCTGACCGCTGCGATGGTGGGTTTGCGGCAGGTGGCAACGCGGTCGCCTCCGATCGACGTGAAGTCCTCGTTGAACATGTCGATGAAGCCCTTCGGCTGCATCTCCTTGATGTCGGCGCCGGCGGCGAAGGCCTTTTCATTGCCGGTAATCAGGATGCATCCGATCGCATCGTCTGCCTCGAGATCGTCGACCGCGGCAGCGATCTCGCGAAACACCCCAAACGACAGCGCATTGAGCATTTTCGGGCGATTCAGCTTGATAATGCCGACCGCGCCTTTGCTCTCGACAATGATGTGTTCGAACGTGCTCATGATCCATCCCGCCTGTTGGTCGCCGGTCGCGACAAGCGCGCGGCGGCGGGCAATCTGCCCGCAGACCGCAAGCGCCGCAAGACCAGTTAAATGCGCAGAAATGCACAGCGAAGATGGAAAAATGCGGTCCGCCTGAAACGACGGACCGCAGGTGGCGGGAGAAAAAGATTTCGGGCCGGTTTAAGCCCGGCATGAATTCTGGATCAGGCCATGAACATGCGGGCGGCAGAGGCTAGCGTCAGCAGGCCGCCGAAGGCGATGAATACCTTGCCGATCATGGAAGTCTGGTTCCAGGCGGAGTCCTCGCTGCTGCTCGCCGACTGTCCGGTGGTGGTGCCGGCATTGGTCGCGGGCGTGTCGATAGAAGCCATCGCGAGGGTGGGTGCCGGCTGCTTGTTTTCGGTTAGGGCACGGTCGACATCGTTGAGTTCATCGGAGGGAACGACATCCGCAGCGGCCGCGGTGGCCGGATCAGCAGGGGCGGACGCGGTGTCAGCCTGGGGTTGCGCAGGATCGGTCTGATTGGCCGCCAGCGTCTTGCCGGCGCTGCTGGCGAGCGCATCGGCCTCGGTCTTTGGCGTATCGGTGGCGCCCGGCATCAGTGCGTTGGCATTCGCAACCGTCGGCGGCAACGGCAATTGCTTGTTACTGTCCTGTGGGACCGAGACTGCGGCTGTCTTGTCGGTCTTTGCGTCCGTTTTCGATGCGGTCTTCTCGGACTTTCGCGAACGTGCAACGTGCTTGTTCGCATGATGGGACCGATGTTTGGAAAATTTGCTGAGTTTGACCGGTGTTCCGGCCTTTTCAGGTTGAGCGGTCTGACCCGCTGGCTCCGCAGCACTGTCAGTCGCGCGCAATGGTCCGGCGAAGCCTAACCAAAGTCCCGCTGCGATAATCAACGCCGAGCGCCCGCTGGCCCTGATGTTCATTGGCAATCTCCCCGTTTGCCAGCCCCCGGTTAACAAAAGAACCGCCGGGCGTGGCCACACCGGGGCAAAAAAAGGGAATCTTCGCGCCCTCGCGGCAAAACCGCTGCAATCCACCGAAAGCACCGGTGATCCGCCTCTAAATGGACGATTACGGCCGCTGGCATCACGCTGCGCGTAGCGAGAGCGATCTGCGCGACCATAGAGGCGAGCGCTTCGCCGGATTTCTGACGGCTATGGTTCACAGGGTGAAGGCCGCCGCCTTTGGACCGGCGATGCGAACAATGATATGAGCCGGACGGCTATGGATTTCCCATGCCCCGGGTGTGTTCCGTCGTCTGCCGCGGTTTTGCGGGCTTTGCTTCCGATCACGAGGCCGTGATCGGTGGAGTCCGCTGTAACAATATGAAAAATTGACCGAATTGTCTTTCAGGAGCGCGCGTGCGCGGACGTGATGATGAATGGACCGGCCTAATGCGGTCGGCCAATGCGGGAGACGGAACCGCCTACCAGCGTCTGCTCAGGGCCGTCACGCCGGTCCTCAGGGCTGCGGCGCGACGCGGTCTCGTGCGCGCGGGTCAGCCGGTCGATCAAGCCGAGGATATCGTGCAGGATATTTTGTTCGCGGTGCATCTGAAGCGGCATACCTGGGACGTGAACGCAGCATTCGCGCCATGGCTGTTTGCGATCGCGCGCAACAAGCTGATCGATGCGCTGCGCCGCCGCGGCCGCCGGATTTTCGTCAACATCGACGATTTCGCCGAGACCCTGGCCGGCGAACCGGTTGCCGAGACGGTGCCGGCGCGTGAGGTCACCAATCATCTCGAGACGCTGCCGGCACGGCAGCGCGATGTCGTGAAGTCGATCGCCGTGGACAGCACATCGATCAAGGCGACCGCGGCCAAATTCAACATGAGCGAAGGAGCGGTGCGCGTGGCATTGCACCGCGGGCTGGCGAGCCTCGCGAGCCGGTTGCGGAAAGACTGACGATGGATACCGATCAACTCATTCTCACACTTGCGGCCGACAACGACACCCATGAGCGGTCGGTCGGTTCTGCTTTGTCGCTCGCGATGCTGATCGCGTTGCCCATCACCATTGCGGCGTTCTTCGCAGTGCTCGGATTCCGGCCGGATATCAGGACGGCGATGCACAATCCGTTCTTCGATTTCAAGTTCGTGGTGACGCTGTCGCTGGCCGCCGCAGCGCTCGCAGTGGGCGTCCATCTGTCGCGGCCCGATGCCTCGCCGCGCGGATGGATCTGGCTGTTGCTGATTCCCGTCGGTCTGCTTGTTCTCGCCATCGCTGTCGAGATGATGCTGCCGCATTCGCGGCCTTGGCTCACCCGACTGATCGGAAACAACTCGAAGGTGTGCCTGACGGCAATTCCTGCGCTCTCGCTCCCGCTGCTGGTTGCGGGCTTGATCGGTCTGCGGCACGGCGCGCCGTCGCGGCCGGCCCTGGCCGGTGCGCTGGCTGGACTGTTTTCGGCAGGCCTTGCCGCGACGCTCTATGCGTCGCAATGCAACGACGATTCCCCGTTGTTTGTGATCACCTGGTATTCGCTGGCGACGGCGCTGGTCGCCGCGATCGGCGCGCTGGCCGGCTCGAAACTATTGCGGTTCTGAGGCGGGCGGGGCGGGAGACTACTTGCCCTGTAGACTTTTCAGATAGCCTGCGACGATGTCGTCAAAGTTCCGGTCGGACGTCGTTCCGATCGACGCTGCGCGTGTCGATATCAATCCCTTCGGCCAGCCGTCGACGATCTGTTTCAGTTCCGGATCGGGCGCGAAGGTGATCTTTCCGGGGGGCTTGCCGTTGCGCACGCGCGCGACGGATGCGGCGATATCGTCCATGCTGACCGTCAGCGCGGGCTGGTTGAAGCCGCGCTTGCCGCGAAGTTTTGCCTTTTCAAGATTGTGAAGGTGGATGAGATTTCTCACCACCGTCTGCACCGATGCCACGGGAACGCGGGTGTCGTTCCGGAGCGGGCAAACCACGTCACGGCCCGCGGTGGCCTCGCGCACGATCGCGGCGATCCGGTCGGAGATCGACGAGGTTGGCGGTCCCGAATGAACCAGCACGATCGGCAGACGCAGGGTGCGGGAGTCGATGATGCCATGGCGTGTGGCGTCCGCGAGCATCAACTCTGCAATCGCCTTGTGGGTACCGTACGTCGTTTGCGGCCGGCGCGTATAATCATCGTCGACAGTGTCCGGCAGCAGACCGCCGAAAACGGCGATGGAACTGGGAAAAATCAGACGAGGCGGATTGTCCGTGGATCGGATTGTTTCAATCAGCGCAGCCAGCGCGGATACGTTGGTTCCGAGCGCGCGCGCGGGCTGACGTTCAGCCTCACTCGTCAGGACCGCCGCAAGATGAAAGATGCTGTCGAATCTCTGTGCGCCGATTTTGCCGAGCGCTTGCGGCGAGGTGATATCCTCTTCCAGGAGCGTGAGCCGGGTATCGGATATCCGGGGTAAATGCGTATCGAGAGCGACGATTTCGCTGATGGGACGCGACTGACCGTTGCGATCGGTGAGGTGGCCTTCCCGCAGCAGGGCATGGGTCAGGTTCTGCCCGATGAAGCCGCCCGCACCCGTAATGAGAACCCGCATTCAATCCTGTCCCGCAAAGCTTGCGCCCAAGCTTTCCAACACCAGAATGCGGGCAATATCAACTCACCGAAATGATATGCTGATCCGCGATTACGGTGTGTGTAGGATCGAGGCGATGGCTGTCAGGACCGAAATCTAGCCAGCGACGGGGACGGCCCCTTGCTGCATCCGGTGGAAGCGCAGCACCTGTTGCGCCGTGGACGGGCGCAAGCGTTCGTAAGTCAGTTTCGCTGCATCGATATCCGTCGCATCGATGTCGGCCAGCTCCTGACGCATGTTGATGATGGCTTTCACGGTCGACCACGACAGGCCGCCCACCTTGGCCAGAATAAATACGCCTTCGTCGCGAGATTCGATCATCATGTTTTCGGCGACCGCGACAGTGACGTTTGCGAGACAGGCGATCGCTGCATTGGTTTCGTCGAATTTCCTGGCCTCGGCAAACACGGCGACCTGATGCTCGTCGAGCCGGCCGTCCTCAAATAATGATCTGACCAGCCCGTGCGCGATTGTCGTCTCTTTGTTGATGGCCGCGGGCGCTGCGCGGGCACGCCGGGCGACCTCATTGACGACGGCCGACACATCGTCCGCAAAATGCGGATTGGCGGCTTCAAGGCGCGCCCGCACCGACGCGGAGGCCTTCGCGATCAGCTTCAGATAGTGATGCCGCGGAATCGACGGCCGCATGGCAATGCAGGTGGCGATGTTTTCGTCGCATTCGGCGCGCGCGACCAGCCGCGTAAAACCCTGCTCGGAAAATTCGGCGCCCGGATTGTTGACGGTGCTCTGGACCACCTCGTCGTTGCCGCGCTCTACCAAAACGTCGGTGACCGCGCCGCTCAATACCCTTCGCGTCGAAATCGCCAGCAGATGAGCCTGGCTCTTGCTGCGGGCGTTCTCCACCAGCGCATCGTCCCCGAGCCGCTCGGACTGCGACAGTACGGGCGCGGCGATCTCGATGAGGTCATCGAAGGCGAGGGTATGAATGATCTGCGGCGGAGCCTTGGCGACCGGCGCGAGGCGCTTGGAGAGCAGCGCCTTTGCCGAG
The DNA here is from genome assembly GCA_041691515.1 of Pseudomonadota bacterium. Lineage (GTDB taxonomy): Bacteria > Pseudomonadota > Alphaproteobacteria > Rhizobiales > Xanthobacteraceae > Nitrobacter. Next base: position 10,279 of record JBEPUM010000066.1, read on the forward strand.
GTTTCGATATGCTGGATCAAGCAGTTGAATACGTCGTCGAAGACGGTGATCTGCTCGTCGGAATAGTCCAGCGTGTTGTTCAGGAACAGATCGGTGACCCGCCGCAGCGTTTCCACCCGCCGTGCGACGGTGCCATGGGCGAGGGTGGTTTGTAGTTCATCGAGCAGATTTGCCGAGAGGGCGGCCGATTTGGAGGTCATGGCTCTGTCCTGGAGTTCTCGAATAAGAAGCCGCGACATTCTGGTCGCCAGCTGTGATCTGGTTGGTTGAGGTCAGGCGCGCGCGATACGGTTACGGCCGCGCTCCTTGGCTGCATAAAGCGCGCTGTCGGCGCGCGCGAGGATGGTGTCTGGCGTTTCATCCGGCTTCAGCATGGCGACACCGGCGGAAATCGTAACGGTCATCCCGGGCGAAAACGCGCTCCAGTCGAGCTCTGCGATGATCGCCCGGAGGCGATCGAGGCTTTGTTCGGCGGCGCGGTCATCTGTGTCGGGAAGGATGAGCAGAAATTCTTCGCCGCCGTAGCGGCCGAATTTGTCGATAGCCCGAATATTGGCGAACACGGTAATGGCGAATGTCCGGAGCACCTCATCGCCTGTCGGATGACCGAAGGTATCGTTGATGTGCTTGAACCAGTCGAGATCGATCAACGCGACCGAGCAGGAGGCGCCGCTGCGATGCGCGCGGGCAATCTCGTCGTCGAGCAGTTTCATGATGCAGCGGCGGTTGAACGAGCCGGTGAGTTCATCGAGCTCGGCCAATTCCTCGATTCGCTTGTAGGCTTCCCTGAGCTGCTGCCCGCTCTTGTAGAGCGACGCGCGGAGTGAACTGCTGAAGATGCCGATGAACATGCAGCGTCCGAGGATCAGGATAAAGACGAGCATCGTTGTGAAGCGCTCGCTCGGAGTACTGATCGGCATCGAGATCGGCTTGTCGGTGGTCAGAAACAGCGCTGCCACGCCGATCGCCGCCATGGTCCATGACACCGCGATTTGCCGCGGCGTCGCACGCAGCGAACTGAAGCCGTACACGATGAACAGCGTGCACAGGAACATGAAGCCGACTTCCGGCGCGAAATAAGCGAAGCTCAGCAGGATCGCGAGGCTGACGCTCGACTGCTGAACGATGAGGTAGTGATCGTTGAACCGGTCGTTGATGTTGAATTCCGACAGCGCGATGTAGATCGCGACGGAGCAAAGCCCGCAAGCCATGAAGGCCACGGGGATCGCGACCGGTATAATTCCGATGTAGGCGTAGATCAGCAGCACCAGTCCATCGACGACATAGCTAAGGCCGGTCATGTCGAGGATCTGGCGGCGTTGCTTTGCGCGCCGAGCCAGGATCTCGGGAGTCAGCCGAGTATCGGCGCCATCAAGCTCACCGGCCGCAATATTGGGCAATGTGGAGGTGGCTGTGGCCATGGTCTCGCCGTCGACGGATTGCAACGGCGAAAATCTAAGTGGAAAAGCCTTTAGGTTTGGTATCTTTTGACCGGGTTTCGACGCCGGCGGCATCGTTAACGGCTTCTTTCCTCACGGAAATTTCCGCTTGCAGGCCCCGCGGGACACTCGCGACCGTAATCTGCCAGCGCTGTATCTTGATACCCTTTTCTTGCATTCTCGTGGTGCCTTGCCCTTTCCGCGGATTTAGGCGCAACCTTGCGTGCGTCAGATCACAGATGTGGCCGCCGATACCTGTCATTTGAGAAGATTTTGCCTTGTCAGTCGAACCTTCAGCCCTGCAAACCCGACCAATCCTGCGAGACGGCCATTGAGTGCGACACAGGCGGCTTCGGATGACGTTCTGATCGCTCGGATCGCCCAAGGCGACCGCCTCGCCATGCAGGTGCTGTACGGGCGGCACCACGTCAGGGTCTTTCGTTTCGGACTGAGGCTGGTGCGGAACGAACAGATGGCCGAAGACCTTATTAGCGAGGTTTTTCTGGACGTGTGGCGTCAGGCCGGCAAATTCGAAGGCCGTTCCGCTGTTTCCACCTGGTTGCTGGCGATCACGCGATTCAAGGCTCTGTCGGCGTTGCGCCGCAGGAAGGATGCCGAACTGGATGACGAGACCGCCAATGCGATCGAGGATCAATCCGACGATCCCGAAGTGGTGGTGCAGAAGAAGGATACGAGTAACGCGTTGCGTAAGTGCCTGACGTCGCTTTCGGCGGAGCACCGGGAAATCGTCGATCTCGTCTACTATCACGAGAAGTCGGTGGAAGAGGTCGCCGAGATCGTCGGTATTCCCGAGAATACCGTGAAGACGCGGCTGTTTTACGCGCGCAAGAAATTGGCCGATCTGCTGAAGGCAGCCGGCATAGAACGAGGTTGGCCATGACCGCAGCGAACAAGAAGATCGCGGAGGAAGCGCCCGGTGAACTCGAGGCGCTGCTGCCGTGGCATGCGGCCGGCACCCTGAACGCGCGCGATGCGCGGCGGGTTGAGGAGGCGCTCGAGCGCGATCCAGAACTCGCAAAACAGTATGCGGTGATCAGGGACGAATACGCCGAGACCATTTCGCTCAATGAAAACCTCGGCGCGCCCTCGGCCCGCGCGATGCAGAAACTGTTTGCCGCGATCGATGCCGAGCCGGCGCAGAGCGCCTCTCTGTCGCGCAGCCTTTCGTCACGCATCTCGCAGTTCTTTGCCGGGCTGTCGCCGCGCACGCTGGCTGCGGCCAGCGCGATCGGCGCGCTCGTGGTGGTGCTGCAGGCCGGCGTGATCGGTGCGATGCTGGCGAAGGATGATGGCAGCAATTCGTTTCAGACCGCGTCTTACAATGCGCCGAACGCGCCGTTGACCCGCGGACTGGAAGCGGACTCGGGGCCGCTGGCGCTGGTGCGGTTCGCGCCGGATGCGCGCGTGTCCGACATCAATGAATTCCTCGAGACCTATCGGGCATCGATCGTCTCGGCGTCCAAGGGCGGAATGTTCAAATTGCGGTTCGGCGGCAAGCCGACGACGGCAAAGGACGTCGCCAGCCTGATGAGCAAGCTTCAGAGCGAGAAGATCGTCAATCTGGCGGTTCCCGCCCAGTAGCTTGCAGGCGAACGCAGTTCTTGCGCGTCGTCAGCTGTCCCGTACCGGAGGAGCGCTGATGGCGAACGATCGTGCGATGCATGAAAGGCTGACGCGGGGGAGCGTCGCGCTCGCCGCCCTGGCGGTTGCGTGCTGGCTCGCGGGCTTCGACGTGCCACCGGCTCATGCACAACGCGTCATGGGATCGTCAGGCATCCGCGCGCAAGGGGGCGGGTCCATGATGGCGCCGCGTGGCGGCATGACGGGGATGGCCGGGCGCGGCAGTTACCGGCCGGGCTGGGGCCATCGGGGCACGGGGCTGCGCTACGGCGTGCCGCTCGGCGTCATCGAAGCTCCGTACGATGACGTCGTGGAACGCGATGACGGCCCGGTAGAAAGCCGGCGGACGCGTGCCCCGCGGCGCAAGACGGCTGTTCGGGAACGAGAGCCACAGCGGCCAGTCACGGGCATCACCGTGTCCTCACGAATTCCCTATGTGCGCTACGCGCCCAACACCTATCCGGTCTGCGCGCGCGGCGATGGCGCAATGAGCGGCGAATGCGATGGCCGTCCGTTCGTGGCCGATCTCGGCGGCAACGGTCCGCCACCGCAAGATCAGAACAGCGGACCTCGGCGCAACGCAGGCCAGGCCGCGGCGACGCGCAACTATCTTCCCGGTCAGGTCGTCGCCGAGACCGGCGCGATGTCGGATGCCGAACTTGCGGCTCTGGCGCGGCGGCACCGGCTCGAGCGCGTTGCGTCGCGGGATTTTCCGCTGACGGCCAGCACGGTGAGCCTGTTCCGGATTGTCGGCCGCAGACCGGTCGAGCAGGTCCAGGCTGAGTTGCGTGCCGATGCCGCCGTGCGTTCGGTGCAGCCGAACTTCCGTTACATGTTGCAGGATCAAAAAACGGTGGTTGCAGCGGCCGAAGGCGACCCCGCGCAATATGCGCTGGCGAAGCTGCGTCTGCCGGAAGCGCACACGCAAGCTCATGGCCGCGACGTCATCGTTGCGGTGATCGATTCCGGAATCGACGTCGATCACCCTGAACTCGCCGGTTCTGTTACCGCGCGCTTCGATGCGCTCGATAGCAAGGAGGGCCCGCATGTGCATGGCACCGGCATCGCCGGCGCAATCGTCGCGCACGCGCGGCTGATGGGCAGCGCACCGTCGGCGAAAATTCTTGCGATCCGCGCCTTTGGCGTCGCGCAGGGTGCAGCCGAGAGCACGTCGTTCACGATTCTCAAAAGCCTCGACTACGCAGCGGCGCATGGGGCGCAAATCGTCAACATGAGTTTTGCGGGTCCGAAGGACGCGCTGGTATCGCGCGGGCTCGCCGCCGTCGCGGCGAAGGGCATCGTCATGGTGGCTGCAAGCGGCAATGCCGGACCGAAATCTCCGCCGCTCTATCCGGCCGCCAACGCAGGCGTGATCGCCGTCAGCGCGACCGATGCGGATGATCATCTGTTCATCGCATCCAATCGCGGCAGCCATATCGCCCTTGCAGCCCCCGGCGTCGATATCTTCCTGCCGGCCCCTGGCGGCAAGTATCAGATGACGTCGGGCACTTCGTTCTCGGCGGCCTATGTCAGCGGCCTCGCGGCGCTGGTCATGGAGCGCAACCCGGCGCTGAAGCCCGACGAGGTCAGCGCCATCCTGACGAAGAGCGCGCGCGATCTCGGGACGCCCGGCCGGGACGATCTGTTCGGGGCTGGCGAGGCCGACGCATATGCTGCGGTCATGGCTGCTGAGGGCGGTGCCGTATCGGCTGCGACCAGTGGCCCGGCGGCGCCGGTCATCGCGGTATCCGACCCGGCAGCGGTGGCTGCCGCCGCACCCGCGAACGAAATACAGCCCGTGGCTGCGGCCCCGGACCGGCCTGCGGCCGTCCCATCCACCGCGAAATAACGCGTTTTTCGGCCGCTCAGTTTCGGCGTTCACCTGTATTTGCGCCGGCTTTTGAACTTCTGAATCGCTTCACGAAATCGTTAAAAAATTTTCGAGGCCGCTTTGAACGTGCCGCAATGGCTGCGCGACACATCAATGTGGGAGCGAAAGCTCCCCGAGGCTATATTCGGCGCGAGCGCCCATCCACCCCAGCGCCCATATGGCTTGACCCGTCCGGTTGTCCCCCCGGGCGGGTCTTCTCGTTTTGGGAGCCGGATTTCCATCCGATCCACCGCCGCCGTCCATCGTGAAGTCGTCGCACCCTGGTCGATGGCGCTTGCGGAGGGCGATCACATCGGCCGTGAATTCCGTGCGTATCTGGCGGCGTGGACTTACACGCGGCCCCGGCCTTGACTGTGAATTGTCGGGACAACCCTTCAACCAAAGGGGTTTTTGTCAAGCGCGTCATATTCTCGCCGCGAAGTGCTGGACTTCGCCGAAGTTTTCCACAGAATATCCGGCAGGTACTTCATTGATTCGTCCGTTGCGTCTGCGTCCGTTTTCCTCCTTGCGGACTTCTCCATGGCACAACGATACGATGCCGAGCACGCCCAAGGGTATGCTCAAGAAATTCTCACCCGCTGGTGTGTCATCGCCGAGCAGCGGCTTGATCACCTCACCGAACTTTATGAAACCGGCCGCTGGCGCCGCTATCATTCCGAAAACGCCTTTCTGGAAAACCTCCGGGAGGCCAAGACCGCCGTCGAGACGTGGCGCGTGCTGGCGCAGCGCGAGGCGACACCGGACAATGCCGCGGTCGACTGGTCATGGCTCGATCGTTCAGTTGCATCCGTTTGGCAGACGCCGCTCATGCGAAACGAGGTCGACGGCTCGCAGGCCGGGGTTCTGGGTACGGTGGCGGTGCACGCCGCGCTGACATCCATCCAGGCTTCGCAGGAAGATGACAGCCTTGCTGGCGAAGCGGCTGATGATGCAGCGAACGGCGAGGAGATTGAGTCAGAAGCGGAATTTTCCGACGGGATAGTGCCGGACAATCGCTCCGTTCAGGAGCGTTATCCGGTACTGCACGTCGCGTTGTAGCAGTAGAGAACCGCCGCGCAGTTTTCTCTCGTTATCGCGTTATTGTCGTGCGACGCTACACCACCGGTGAGCGGCCGCCATCGACATTGATCGCGGTCCCCGTGATGTAAGACCCCTGTTCGGACGCGAGAAAACAGGCGAGGTTGGCGAATTCTTCCGCGGTCCCCATGCGGCCGAGCGGCACGCCTTTGGCAAGGTTGTGAGCAAACGTATCGAAGTCGGTGCCGGGCGCGGTCGCGGCGTGACGCTTGACCCATTGATCGCTAACGATCAGGCCGACAAGCATGGCGTTGACGAGGATGTTGTGTTCGCCGCCTTCGCCCGCCATCACTTTTGTCAGCGCCATGCCAGCCGCCCGCGACACCGATGTCGGGGCCGATGCAGCCGCGGGCGCTTTCGCAAACGTATTGAGCACGTTGATGATGCGCCCCCATTTGCGCTCCTTCATGCCGCCCCATACCAGCCGGCTGAAGCGGATCGCCGCGAACAATTTCAGATCGAGGTCTTCCTGCCAGATTTCGTCGCTGACGTTTTCGAATGCCATCGCGCGCGATGTCCCGGCGTTGTTGACGAGAACGTCGATCTTGCCGAAATCCTTGATGATCGCCGCGTGGGTCTTGGAAATATCGGTAGTCTTGGACACGTCGCAGACGTAGTCGCGAACTTGGAGCCCATCCTTTACGAGAGCCGTTCGCGCCGCCGCCAGATCGTCCGCGCCGCGTGCGACGATGGCGACCTTTGCGCCGGATTCCGCGAATCGCCGTGCGACGGCAACGCCGATCCCCTTGCTGCCGCCGGTGACGACGGCAACGCGATCCTTCATCGTGACATTCATGGTGTCCTCCAAAGCGCGCATCGTATCGGCGCGTCATTTTTTGATGGGCGGACTATAGCGGGCGCAGAAGGCCTGACCAGTTCGGTCAGCGCATGGCGGGGAAGCCG
>JBEPUM010000067.1:0-16803 GCA_041691515.1 Pseudomonadota bacterium
CTTAGAGCCGGAACCAATGGTTCTTCCGTGGCTTACCTCGGCGCACAAATAAAGCGAGGGGCTTCGACGTGACCGTTGGGAATGAATTGCTTGTTATCTTGGTTGTAGAAGACGAGTTTTTCTTACAGGAAAGGTGCAACAACACGCTCTGGCTGATGGTGGCTTTGACGCTGAAAGCAGGTATCCCTGCCGTAATTTCCGACATACATTTGAAAGGTCCGCTTACAGGGTGGGACGTGGCCAAGCGCGCCAGAGAGCTAAATCCGGACATCCGGGTGTTTACATGACCGGGGCCGCGGCCGAGCAATGGACATCTGACGGCGTGCCGAATACCCTGATTTTGAACAAGCCATTCGCCGCTGCACATCGTTACAGCGGTATCTCAGCTGCTCAATGCAGGGGGTCCCGCTCGGTCAAATTGAAGAACGCCTCAATTAGCGTCGCTTCCCACTGCATCGATAAGCTGGCGATGGCACGCGCCACGCTCCTTCGAGTCAAGCCGACGCGCCCAACCGCAAGTTTTCTGCCGATTCCTTGCCCTTGTTGGCAACGATCTCGAAGGACATCCTGGCGCCCTCTGCGAGGTTTACATATCCAGCCTTCTCCACGGCGGAGATGCGCACGAAGACGTCCTTGCCACCGCCGTCCGGCTGAATGAAGCCGTAGCCTTTCGTCGCATTGAACCACTTCACCGCACCCATCGACTATTTCCTTGTAGGTAGCTATCCGCTATCAGAGCGTCGACCCAGCGATAGTGGTTCGATCGAAGAGGCTTCCATGGCCAAAGACATTAAGGGCGCCTTGTCTGCAAAGGACAGTGCCGCCGCAAAACGATTGGCCAAGCGGGTACTGGCCGACATGGTGAGCGATCACGTCGGTCAAATCTTGGGCGGACCAAGAAAGCGGCCTGAACCGAAACCGATGTTAGATCGGCCTTTGCCAAACGGAAAGAAATTGGGAGATTGCACGTCCCGCGACTTGTTGATTCTTGGCCACGCGTACGCGGTTGCGGCCGAGCACCTCGAATCTGGCAAACCTCTATCGCGAAGGACTCCGAGGCGGCGAGACATGGTTGAACAAGCTGATCGGCCGGGTGAAGGATCAATTCCCTGAAACGATCGTGCATGTATTGGGGGCTGGACCGTCTGCGGTTCTGACGAACTCGACGAAAGCTTATCAGTTGATCCAATGCTGATAATTTGGAGCGTTTCGGAGAATTTTCGGACGCTAAACGAAGGTTCTGCCGGTCGATACTTTGCCAATAGGCGATTTTAGTCTGATCGAAGAATGTAGGCATGTTCGTTCTCTATGCTGTGGAGAATGAACATTCTTTACAAGTACGCAAATAACCGAGGTTTCACTGTTGGTGGGTCTAACTCCCTAGTTAGAGGCTGTAACTGCTAAATTGAGAAGACGATGTGTTCAAGCAGCAGCAGCTTGGTGATTGCATCTAATGCTCGTCCCCTTCGCCGATCACCCGCACAAAGCACATACTCTCCTTTCAAGATACCGGTGTTGCTTCTAATGACTTCGATCGGCTGCAGTAAGCCATCGCGAGCAATCGAAATAGCTAAAATGTCGACATGTTCGAGGTTAAGAGGACGGCGACCGACTTCGTTTACATTGACGGAACTGATCGGGATAACCTCGATACGTGCGGACGTGACGACTGATGGTATGCGATTTTTTTTCATTGTAAGCCCTCAACGTTTGCTAGAATTGCGTTCTCGCTTGGTTCATTAAAAGCTGAATACCAAAATCCCCACGTCATAAGACGGACGCGCTCAGTAAGCCTGGCTTCGTATAACCGCCGAATGGGGATGCTCGCGCAGAAACTGCTTTAGTTCTTTCGGATTTACCCCTTCGTCCCATGCCTTGTTCAGGTGGCCTGACCAACGGCTTACGAGTTGACGGTTGCGACGAGCGCGTTCGCAAATAGCGCCAACCAAAACGTTGACGGGAGATTGGTTTTTTCGGCGAGCCTTGCCTTGCATTTGCGCAATCGTTGAAGCGCGTTCGTCCAAGACATCGTCTCCGTCCCACTCGATGATTTTTTCGTAGATTCCTTCTAGAACCGCATAATGATCGAACCGTCCGCCGGATCCGACTTGGCGCGCTTGTTCGGCACATACATCAAGCCACGCGTTTAGTTCTGGATACTTTTCCAACGCATTAGCTTTGGCGCGCGTTCGGTCGCTGAGGTGCTTCGCCTTAGCGGTCAGCGTGGGCTTTTTGCCTAGCGAGATTAGCCGCCCTCCGCGAACGCGACGCCATTTCCCGTTCACAATTCTCATCTCGACCATGACCGCTCCGATTGCCTTATTTCATGAGACGTTTTCGGAACGGTCTGACATTTCGCTCAGAAGACTTGACGCCATGATCTAATACTGGTAATCGATTACCATCTTTACGTCAACCGCCTTCCAGCCGTGATAACGATTTAAGCGCGACAGCAGAGATCCGGTTAGTTTTCAGTACCGACAGGCAAGCTGGGCTTGCGCCGAGATCCTGATCTGGGTTGCCGTGACCTAACTTCCCTAGGCACGCCAGTTACTGGGTGCCTCCAAAATAGACTGAGCAATTCGCCAGTACGCAACTGCCCTTACGGGCGAAGTGTGTGTTGGCCATGTCTAGTTCTGCTCCGAGCATCTTGCAGATCCACTCAGTTCGTCTGTGTTTGCCATCATCCGTTTGGAAGTCCGTCCAGTGCTCGATCGCGGCAGGACCGCTGTCGTGAGTACAGGCGAGTCATCTCGTAATCCAAGGTCAAGCATCGGCTTGCAACCGAGACTGCTAACTCGTCAGCAGGCAGCGAATTACTGCAATCTTTCGCCTAACGCGTTCTCGAGGTGGGTGCGTTCAGGAAAGCTGCCTCCTCCTCTGCCCGGCACCATACGCTGGGATTTGAAAGCCATCGACGTCGCATTGGATGCATGGAGCGGCGTTGAATCACCACAGGAAACGTTAGCCTTAGATGAATGGAGAGCAAGCCGTGCGCGTGGTTCTAAAGGGAATTCATAAGGTCAAAAGACGGCTCGCTAACGGCGAGACGAGAGTGCATTTCTATGCTTGGCGCGGTGGCCCCGCGGTACATGGCAAGCCAGGCACGCCCGAATTCGTTCATGCGTATAACGAGGCTCACGCCAATATCCGTCAATCTCGGGCCGGCACGTTGATGACCATCATCGCGGGCTATAAAGCCTCGCCCGATTTCACCAAGCTCGCGCCGTCCAGCCGGCGCATGTACTTGATGTACATCAGCCTGATCGAGCAAGCTTTCGGTGACCTGCCGTTGACGGCGTTGGCCGATCGCCGCGTACGCGGCGAATTCAAGACGTGGCGAGACACGTTCGCCGCTACGCCGCGCAAGGCTGACTATGCCTGGACCACGCTGGCACGGTTGATGTCGTTCGCAAAGGACCGCGGTATTATCGCGACCAATCCCTGCGAAAAGGGCGGCCGGTTGTATGCTGCAGATCGAACCGACAAGGTCTGGGGCGAACAGGAGATCAGCGCCTTGCTCGCCGTCGCGTCTCAACAGCTTCAGCTCGCGCTGGTACTGGCCTTATGGACCGGGCAGCGGCAAGGCGACCTCCTGCGGCTACCTTGGTCGGCCTACGACGGCAGCCACCTTCGCCTTCTCCAATCGAAAACCGGCCGGCGTATTGTGATGCCGGCGGGGGCGCCTCTAAAGGCGCTCCTCGACGCCACGGAACGCCGTAGCCCGTCAATCTTGACAAACTCTTATGGCCGTCCCTGGACGTCTGACGGCTTTCGGACGTCGTGGTCCAAAGCCTGCGGTCGCGCCGGCGTCAGCGGCCTGACGTTTCACGACCTGAGGGGCTCGGCCGTGGTTCGGCTGGCGCTTGCCGAGGCGACGGTGCCGCAGATCGCGACCTTTACCGGGCACAGCCTCAAAAGACGTCGAAGCAATCCTCGATGCTCACTATCTCGGCCGTGACGTGCAGCTCGCCGAAGCAGCCGTGCTAAAGCTCGAAGCGAGAACAGAACTGTAAACCGTGGTGTAAACCGCGGTTACATTGTTCTGGTTATGGTTTTGCTAAGTGTTTGAAAACCTTGGTGGGCGCACCAGGGCTCGAACCTGGGACCCGATGATTAAGAGTCATCTGCTCTACCAACTGAGCTATGCGCCCGGAACTTGTCCGGAAATCCCTTGCGGGACGGGGTCGTTTAGCAAAGCGAACCCCCGATGTCCAGCAATGGTCAGGCGCTTTTCCCCCGCCCACACGACTTTTACAAGTCGCGAAAAAGCCGCTGAAATTCAGCGGCTTTTCCGTGTGCTGGCAGGTTTGCCTAGGGCTCAGAGCCGCCCGGAGTCCTGGTCCTCGTGTTGGTCACCCGAATGGTCCCGATCACGGTCCCGATCGCCATGATCGTCACGCTGTTCGAAACGATCGCGGTCGCGGCGGAAGTGGTCGCCGCGCTCGAAGCGGTGATGGCGCCAGCCCCCGCCTCCAAAACCATGACCCATGCGAGTGAGCATCATCAGACGCCGTTTCTGGCCATCATCGAGGGTTTTGTAGAGCGGATCGGCGGCATCGGCGATTTTCTTCAAAGCCGCTGCCGTCTCACCCATCCGATCGGCACGCTTGTGCAATCGCGCCACCGGATCATCCGACATCGGCTGGTCGTGCGCGTCATCCCCTTTCGCCTGCATCCGGGCATTGGCCCGATCGATGCGCAGCTTGGCGAAATCGCGCACCGCCTGCTCCACCGGCGGCCATAGTTTCTCCTGATCCGGCGTCAGGGTGAGTCCGGCGTGAACTGCCGCGATCCGCGCATCGGCGAAGGCGGTTCTGTCCTGCGGACTGAGCTGCGTGTGCTCGTGGGACCAGGAACGATGCTGGGCATACACCGCCGTTGAACCGGCGATGGCGAGAGCTGCGACACCGGCGAGAAGAACTTTCTTCATCGGAACCTCCTTTGCAAGGTCAGATGAAGATGGGTGCGCGCGGCGCGTCACGCAAATTAAATCCCGGCAAGAAAACTTTTCTTGCCGGGATTCTATCCGCCACAATTACATGAACGGAAATAAATCAGAGCATGCCCAGCGCGCGCGGCAGCCACAGCGAGATTTCCGGGATGTAAGTTACCATTCCGAGGAAGATCAGCATCGTCAACAGCCACGGCCACACCGCGACCGTCAGCTCCGTAATACCCATCTTGGCGATGCCGGATGCGACATACAGATTGAGGCCGACCGGGGGATGGCACATGCCGACCTCCATGTTGACCACCATCAAGATGCCGAGATGCACCGGATGGATGCCGAGCTTGACCGCGACCGGAAACAGGATCGGCGCCATGATCAGCACGATCGACGACGCCTCCATCACATTGCCGGCGATCAGCAGCAGGACGTTGACCACCAGCAGGAACACGATCCAGTCGACGCCGATCGACGTGATCCAGTTCGCGATCTGCTGCGGGATATTTTCGTTCGCCATCAGGAACGAGAACAGCACCGCATTGGTGATGATGTAGAGGATCATCGCGCTCATGTTGGCGGAGCCGAGCAGCACCTTCGGCACGTCCTTCAGCGACATGTCGCGATAGACGAAGACCGCGATTACGAAGGCATAGACCGCGCTGACGGCCGCGGCCTCGGTGGGCGTGAACATGCCCGCATAGATGCCGCCGAGCACGATCAGGATCAGGAGCAGACCCCAGACGCACTTACGAAATGCAATCCACCTTTCCATCCAGCTGGCGCGCGGAAGCCGCGGATAGTCATTCTTCCAGGCACGATAAAACGTGGTCATGCCGAGCAGGAACGCCAGCATCAGGCCGGGAATGACGCCGGCGATGAACATCTGCCCGACCGAAGCCGAGGACACGCGCTGTCCAGCCGGATCGAGCGCAATGCTGCCGCCGGTCGCGACGCAGTAGATCACCATGACGATCGACGGCGGGATCAGGATGCCCAGCGCGCCGGACGTGGTGATGACACCTGCGCCGAACCGCTTCGGGAATCCCTGAGCCACCATCGCCGGCATCATGATCGAGCCGATCGCGATCACGGTGGCCGGTGACGAACCCGACACCGCCGCGAACAGCGCGCAGGCCATCACACCGGCAAGGCCGAGACCCCCATACCAATGGCCGACCATGGAGGTCGCGAAATTGATCATGCGTCTCGCGACGCCGCCATGGGTCAGGAAATTTCCGGCGAGGATGAAGAACGGGATCGCCATGATCTCGAAATTGTCGATGCCGGTGAACAGCTTTAGCGCCACCGACTCGGTCGGAACGTGCGTCATCGTGTAGATGAACGTCAGCACCGTCAGGCCGAGCGCGATCGAGATCGGCATGCCTGTCAGCATCAGCACGATCAGCAGCGTGAAGATAATGAGGCTGCTCATCGCGTCACCTCCGCCGCGCCGATGCCGGGTTCGACGACATCGACTCCCTCGACGAAAGCATGGTCGTGATGCGGCAGTTCACCGGTCCGCCAGTAGGAATACGCGACCTGGAGGAAGCGGAAGCACATCAGATAAGAGCCGAGCGGAATACAGAGGTAGACGATCCAGCTCGGGATCTCCATGTCGGGCGTGACCTGATCCGTCCAGGCCAGGCCATAGACGAATTTCGCACCCATCGACCCGATCACGGCGGTGAAGAACGCGCCGCTCAGCAGGCTGAACATGACGACGATGTTTCGCCACGGCGCCTTCAGCTTGTTGACGAGGACATCGACGCCGACATGGATACCGGTCCGCACGCCATAGGCAGCGCCGAATTTGGCGACCCAGACGAACATGTAGATGCACAGTTCCTGCGCCCACGACAGATCGATCGGAAACAGGATCGGATACAGGAATGAAATGCCGAGTAGATACCGGTGCATGACCGCAACGAAGATGATCAGCGTCGCCGCTGCCATCAGCGTCGCGATCAGGATCTCCTCAAGCCGGTCGAGGATGCGCAGAAACATCAAGTCCCCCATAGAAATCAGCCGCTATCGCGATGATAGCGGCCTGGCCTTGCAGTCCCCATTGCGGCCATCCATCGGACGCCCAAGGGAACGGTCACGGGAACGGTCGCGGGCCTCCAGGCGCATCGGCAGCCTGGAAGCCCGTAACGTCGCTTAGTTGGTCGTGCCCCTCGTCTCCTTGAGGAACTCGTCGATCAGCGGCTGGCCGACACGCGATGCCACATCCTTGTAGACCGGCTCCAGCGCCTTGCGCATGGCTTCGTTCTGCTCCGGCGTCAGCGTGATGATTTCGCTCTTGCCCGATTTCTTGATCTCGGCCAATGCCTCGTCGTTTTCCTTCGCGGACTGACCATTGCCGTACGCGGTGGCCTCCTTCATCGCCTTTTCGCATTCGGTGCGGATGTCGGCAGGCAGGCCATCCCAGAACTTCTTGTTCACGACCACGACGTAACCGATGTAACCGTGGTTGGTGTTGGTGATGTACTTCTGAACCTCATGCATCTTCTGGGTGTAGATGTTCGACCACGTGTTCTCCTGACCATCGACGACGCCGGTCTGCAGCGCCTGATAGACTTCCGAGAACGCCATCACCTGCGGAATTGCGCCGAGCGCCCGGAACTGGGCATCGAGAACCTTCGATGACTGGATGCGGAACTTCTGTCCCTTGTAGTCGGCAGGCGCGACGAGCTTCTTGTTGGAACTCATCTGCTTGAAGCCGTTGTCCCAGTACGCAAGACCGGTCATGCCCTTGGCATCGAGCAGCTTGAGCAACTTGGCGCCGAGCGGGCCGTCAGTCACCTTCCGCAGCGTCTTCAGGTCCGGAAGAATGTAGGGCAGATCGAACACTTCGAACTGCCTGACGCCGATCGGACCGAACTTCGAGTTCGAGGGCGCCAGCATCTGCACGGCGCCGAGTTGCAGCGCCTCGAGCTCTTCCTTGTCCTTGTAGAGCTGCGAGTTCGGATAGACCTCAACCTTTACCTTGCCGTTGGTGTACTTCTCGGCGAGTTCCTTGAATTTCAGGGCGGCAAGACCCTTCGGTGTATTCGGCGCGACGACGTGGCTGAACTTGATGACGATCGGATCGTCCGCGAACGCGGGTCCGGCCAATGTCAGGGCCGCAACCGATGCGACCGCCAGAATGATCTTGCGCATACTTCCTCCCAGTTCTTGTTCTTAGCGACCTGCGTCGCTCTACCGTTGATCGGGGCGAACCAATACAGACGATCAACCGCCGAAGCTACTGCCCCTTAGCAGGGTCCCCTACCAGATTTTATTGCGTTGCAAAATGCGGCATCGTGGCATCGGCTGTTTTCGTCGAGTTATTGAACAGCAGATATCCAAGGGATGCCAATAGCCATTGGCTAATCAGGCGTTCGCCGCCGGAGAACATCCGGCTGTGCAATCTGCCGGACTGGTTCGCCGCCGGATTGCTCCGCCGCCCGCAGATGATCCAGCACCAGCCGGCCGATCTGCGACAAACCGTCCACCTCGCGGACGACGATTTTCAGTTCGCGCCGGGCCCAGGAGTCCCGCAACGGAATCGATCGCAGGCCCATGCCACCGCCGATCACACTGAAAGCGCGATCCGGAATGAGGCCGATCCCCATATTGGCCTGCACCATCCGGCACACGGCATCGAAGCCCGGCACGTGAATGCGCAGGCGAAGCGATTTGCCGGCCTGCGCCGCGGCGTACTGCGTTCGCAGATAGATCGAGCTTGCAGCATGAAGACCGACATGATCGAAATCGAGCGTATCGGCAAACTGCACCTGATCGCGCGCAGCCAGCGGATGATCTGGCCGTACCACGACGACGAGATCATCGTACCGATAATGAAACGTCTCAAGATTGCGCGCCTCGGCCTCGCCGGAACAGATGCCGATTTCAGCAGCACCCTCTTCGACGCCCCGGACCACATCTCCGCTCGGACGCTCCTGCAAATCGACCTTGAGCAGCCGATGCACGCTGAAGAATTGCGACAGGTCTTCGGGCAGGAACTGCACGATGGCCGACAAATTCGCCAGCATCCGCACGTGGCCGCGAATCCCGTGCGAATACTCCGCCAGTTCGACGGCGATCTTCTCGACATTCAAAAGCGTGACGCGGGCATGATGAAGCAGGGCCTCGCCAGCCGACGTCAGCGCCATGCCTTTGGACAGCCGCGCAAACAGCGTGACGCCGAATGCGATTTCAAAATCGTTGAGACGCTTGCTGACCGCGGACGCTGCGATGCCTTCGCGCGACGCGGCTCGGGTGAGGTTCTTCTCCTCGCAGATCGCAACGAACAGCCGCAGCGTCGTCAGGTCGACCCGGCGCAGCAAGGCGTTTGCCGGCCGCGACCCGCTTTGACGTTTCGGAACGAAAGTTTCCGCGTCGGAAGAAAGAAGAGACATCTGACCGTCCTGCCGATTGCCCGGCCGGAAGGTATCTGCAACGGACGTTCTGAAATTCCCAAAGATGCCAACCAATCCGGGATTGATTGGTAAAATATTCCAATAAGCCGGCGTGTTTGCCGAATTCATATCAACGATGAAAAGCAAAACGCGGCGCCGATGCGCCGCGCTTGCTGTTATCGCTGCCCCCGCATCAGCCCGCGACGGCGGTCGGCATATCGCGCTGACGCTTCATGACGATCTTGTTGAGTGCACCGAGATAAGCCTTGGCCGAGGCCACCAGCGTATCGGGGTCGGACGCCTTCGATGTCATCGAGCGGCCCTCATGCGCCAGCCGCACGGAGACTTCCGCCTGCGCGTCGGTCCCCTCTGTCACGGCATGCACCTGATAGAGCTCGAGCTTCGCCTCGTGCGGCACCAGCGCCTTGATGCAGTTGAACACCGCATCGACCGGCCCATTGCCTTCGGCTTCCTCGATCTTGAGTTGGCCGTCGATGTCCAACTTCATGGTCGCGCGCTGCGGCCCGTGGGTGCCCGCGATCACCGTCAGCGACGCCAGCTTGATGCGGTCATGCGACGCGGCGATCTCCTGATCGACCAGCGCCTCGATATCCTCGTCGTAGATATCCTTCTTGCGGTCGGCCAGCGCCTTCATGCGTGCGAACGCGTCTTCCAACTGGTTGGCGCCGAGCATGTAGCCCATCTCCTCCAGCTTGTGCACGAACGCATGGCGGCCCGAATGCTTGCCGAGCACCAGCGATGACTGTTTCACACCGACCGTTTCCGGCCGCATGATCTCGTAGGTCGACGCATCCTTGAGCACGCCGTCCTGATGGATGCCGCTCTCGTGCGCGAACGCATTCCGGCCGACGATCGCCTTGTTGTACTGCACCGGAAACGAGGTCGCCGCCGACACCATCTTCGATGCGCGGGTCAGCATGGTGGTGTCAATCTTGTTCCAGTACGGGAACTTGTCGTTCCGCACGTTGATCGCCATCACCACTTCCTCGAGCGCGGCATTGCCTGCGCGTTCGCCGATGCCGTTGACGGTGCACTCGATCTGGCGCGCACCGCCCAGGATGCCGCCCAGCGAATTCGCGACCGCCATGCCGAGATCGTTGTGGCAGTGAACCGAGAACACGGCCTTGTCCGAGTTCGGCACGCGCTCGATCAAGGTGCGCATGAAGTGCGTGTATTCGTCCGGCGTGGTGTAGCCCACCGTATCCGGAATGTTCACCGTGGTCGCGCCGGCCTTGATGACGGCCTCGACGATGCGGCAGAGATAATCCATCTCGCTGCGGGTACCGTCTTCCGCCGACCATTCGACATCGTCGACATGGTTGCGCGCGCGGCTGACGTTGGCGATCGAAAGTTCGAGCACCTGCTCCGGCGTCATGTTCAGCTTGACGCGCATGTGCAGCGGCGAAGTCGCGATCACCGTATGCACGCGTCCGCGCCGTGCGAACTTCACAGCTTCGGCGCAGCGGTCGATATCTTTCGGATTCGCGCGGGACAAGCCGGCGATCACGGAGTTCTTGGAGCGGCGGGCGATCTCGCTCACCGCCTGGAAGTCGCCTTCGGAGGTGATCGGAAAACCGGCCTCGATCACGTCTACGCCCATGTCATCGAGCATCTCGGCGATCTCGAGTTTTTCCTCGAAGGTCATGGTGGCGCCGGGACATTGTTCGCCGTCGCGCAGGGTGGTGTCGAATATGATGACGCGGTCCTTGTCGGACTTGTTCGCGGGGGTCATGGGAGAAATCCTTTGGTCAGTGCGCCACGCAGGCGCTCGAAGGGGGTCTGGTGTTCCTGCGTTCCCCTGAGTGCCCAGGCACAACTGCCCAGACGGCGCTCAGGGGCCGATAAGAAGCAGAAGCCCGCCAATCAGCAGGGTGGGCACGGACGCAGCCGGAATCGCTTCGGGACGGGCGGCCAGCGCCGCTTTCCCGTGAACTCCTGCCATTTCGCTGCGAATCAGCATTACCGGACCCTATGGAGGGATGATTTTCGGCACAAATCCTTGACGGATGGTTGCCGAAGCACCCTCACCCCCGGTTTTAGACGGAAATGCCGTGGAATCGCAATGCCAAAAGATTGTCAGTTTTGCTGACCGATCCAAGCCTTCCCGCTCGCGCGGCCTTCCCGGCCACGACCGCCCTCGTCGGCCACCCCTGCCTCTGATATCCTGTCGGAACAACGGCGACGCCTGACGCTGTCAGGCCTAGCCAGTGCCGGGAGTTCGTCCCATGGCGCCGCATCAGTCGAAAATTTGTATGGGGTGCTGGGAGCATCTGCACCTGCCGGTGCCGCTGCGCGGCGTGGCCTCGGTGCCGTTCCGCGCGTTCGGCATCCGCCCGAGCCGGATGAATCCCAACACCTGCACGATCTGCGAGACGATGTTCGAGAGGATCATGAAGCGGCGTCACGTCATCGTCGATGCAACCCTCCTGTTTGCCGATCTGCGCGGATACACCAGCCTGTCGCAATCCCATTCCGCCGAAGCCGTCTCGACGCTGCTCGATACGTTCTACGACGAATGCGCCAGCGCGATCTGGGAGCATGACGGCATCCTCAACAAGACCATGGGCGACGGCTTGATGGCCGTATTCAATTTTCCGATCAGCCATGACGATCATGCGACTCGCGCGTTGCGGGCGGCGCGCCAGATTCAGGCGCGATGGCTCGAAATCAGGCAAACGCTGCCAGAGACTTCGAGCGAGGACATCGGGGTCGGTATCGGCATGGACACCGGGCAAGTGAACTTCGGCGAGTTCGGACACTCGCATACCGACATCACCGCGATCGGCACCGTGGTCAACACCGCCGCGCGCGCGCAGGCCGCCGCAACATCCGGTCAGATTCTGCTGACGGAGGCCGTTCATGCCCGCGCGCAGCCCGACCTTGCCGGCAGTCAGGCCCGCGACTATCCGCTCAAGGGGTTTCAGACCGCGACCAGACTCTACGCCGCGTAAGGCTACTTCAGCGCGCCCGGCTTTGCTGTCTGCTTCTTGGCTGGCTGTTTCTTCGCAGGAATTTTTCCAGCGGCGGCCTGTCCACCGGAGGCCTGTTTGCGCACCGCGCTTTCGCCTTCGTTCGCCAGCGCCACGCGCACCTTCTTGAATTCGTCGAGCGTGGCGGCATTCACCTTGGGAAATTGCAGATCGAGCTTCTCCAGCGCGTTGACGATGGTCGAGCCGATCACCGCCCGCGCAAACCACTTGTGGTCGGCCGGAACCACATGCCAGGGCGCGTGGCCCGACGAGGTATGGCGGATCATGTCCTGATAGGCGGCCTGATATTTATCCCAGAGTTTACGCTCGGCGACATCCGTCATCGAGAATTTCCAGTTCTTCGCAGGCTCCTCGAGCCGATCGAGGAAGCGCTGGCGCTGCTCCTGTTTTGAGACGTTGAGAAAGAATTTCAGCACTATCGTGCCGTTGTGCGCGAGATATTTTTCGAACGCCGAAATGTCCTCAAAGCGTTCACGCCAGATGGTCTTCGTCACCAGCGCGGACGGGATCCTCTGCTTTGCCAAAATCTCGGGATGCACGCGCACCACCAGAAGCTCCTCATAGTAGGAGCGATTGAAGATGCCGATGCGCCCGCGCTCCGGAAGCCGCCGCGCCGCGCGCCACATGAAATCATGATCCAGCTCTTCCGAAGATGGCTGCTTGAAGGAATGCACCTCGCAACCCTGCGGATTGACGCCGTCGAACACGCTTTTGATGGCACTGTCCTTACCCGCGGCATCCATGCCCTGAAAAATCAGCAACAGCGACCATGCGTCCTGCGCGTATAACTTCTCCTGCAAATCGCTGAGCCGGTCTCGGTTGGCCTTGATGATCTCCTGCCCCTTCTCCTTGTCGATACCGCCACGGTCCGCGGTCTTGAACGAGGTGAGGTGAAACTCCTTCCCGCCATCGACGCGAAATGGTTCCACAAAAACCTTGGGATCGGCGGCGGCAGGCTTCGGCGACTTGCTCATGGGACGCGGCACTCCGGCTCGATAAATACAGGATGAACCGTATCTCGCAGATCAACCCCGCGCCAGAGCTCACGCAGTTGCCGTCTCATACGCTTCGCAACCGCGCCTCAAGACGGCAGATGTGCCCTTAAGAAAGCCGCGACAAAGAGCGGCATGTTGGGCGTGATGTCAGCGGCGCTGCGCACAAGATGAATTCCGCTAAGCTCCGGCGACGCCTGCTTCCCAAGATTGGCCTCGATTTTCGCCCGCAGAGCTTCACCGGGCATGTCGACATCGAGAATCCTGACAATGCCGATCATCTGTCCGGATACGACGCAGTGCCAATGATCTGCAGCCCGATAGTCGGCCGCTGCTAGCCCTGTTTCCTCTTCGACTTCGCGGGCAACGCTGCCGGCAATATCGACGTCAAGACCCCTGAGATCGTCCGGCTCCGGCGTACCTGCCGGAAAATAGATGCGCCCGGCATTGGCCGTATGTTCGCCCATCACGCCCAGCGTAAACGCGCCATCCGAGCCGCGAAGCGCGCCGGACCCCGGCGCGTTGAATACGGTTTTGTCGGGGAAGCCCCAGTCGCGCCACGCCAGAAAGCTTGCAAAATCCGTCTCGAAGTAACTTGCGGCAAAACGGCCATCACCCAACAGCGGATTGCGCGCCAGCAGGACGCGGCCGTTCCACAGCGGCCGTTTCGCTTGGGCCGCAGCGAAGTAACGGGCGATATCGTCTCGCCGCTCCTCTGCGAAGGACCAATGCGCCGGCTCGAAGCTCAGATCGAGCGTCGTGACGCGATGAATCTCCGGTGCCGTCACGCCTTCGTCAGGGACATCATTTTGCATTCGTTCCCGTGGTCTTGCCGGCCTGCTCGACGAACTTGTTGGTGTAGGTCTTGGTGACATCGATATGCGCCTTGGCGACATCGGGCGACCCCTCGCTGAACACCGCGAGCACAGCATCAGCGCCCTTGGGGTCCATCATGCCGGTCTGCGAATACATCGGGATCGTGTTCTTCAGCGCGGCGAGATAAAGCTCCTTGTTCTTGCCGACCATATTCGGCGGCATCTTGTCCATGATCTCTTCCGCCGAATGACTGTGAATCCATTTCAGCGTGTTGACGATGGCATTGGTCAGCGACTGCACTTCCTTCGGGTGTGCGCCGACCCAGGCCGCGGTGCTGTAGAGCGCGCCGCCGGGATATTCGCCGCCGAACGTCGCCATCGTGTCTTTCTGGGTGCGGGTATCGCTCAGGATGCGCAGATCCTTGAAGCTGCCTTGCAGCACCGTAACAGACGGATCGAGCATCACGGCCGCATCGATCTGGCCTTGCTCCATCGCAGCCACCGCGGTGGCGCCGAGGCCGACGCCGATCACCGATGTGCCAGCGGGATCAAGACCGTTCTTCTTCAACTGATATTTGAGGAAGAAATCCGTCGACGAGCCCGGCGCGCTGACGCCGACCTTCTTGCCGGCGAGGTCCTTGATCGACTTGATCTCGTTCGTGTGCTTCGGCGACACCACCAGCACCAGTCCGGGATATCGGTCATAGACCACGAAGGACTGCAATTCCTGCTTCTTGGCGGCGAGATTGACGCAGTGATCGAAATAGCCGGAGACCACATCGGCGCTGCCGCCAAGCACCGCCTTGAGCGCGTCGGAGCCACCCTTGAGGTCGACCAGTTCGACCGATAGTCCGGCCTTGTCGAATTCGCCGAGCTGCTTGGCCAGAACTGTCGGCAGGTAGCACAGGCAGGCCCCGCCGCCGACGGCCACCGTGACCTTGGTTTGCGCTGCGGCAAACTGCCCCGCCATCAACACCATCAACAGTGCGGCAAAAAGCTTGCTGGCTATCTTCATGGCGTCCTCCGATTTTATTCCCGTGTTGCCAAACGATATATCGGAGCCGCGCTGCCTTGAGAAGGGTGCGTCCCTCTGGTCAACGATCAGCCTCCGACATAGCATCCAAAACCAATAAAACCGAAAGGGAGGACCAATATGAACCGCATCGTCGCCACGCTTTCCGTCGCAGCCGCGTTCACTGCCGGTTGCTTCGTCTCTCGCATGTTGCCGCCGACCCCGGCCTGGGCCGCCGAGGACATTACGGCGCAGGTCATTCACACCGGCGATTTCAGCGGTGACGCGCTCGGCCCGGCCAATGCCGGTGGAATGCACTCCAAGATGTTCATGAAGGC
This sequence comes from Pseudomonadota bacterium, assembly GCA_041691515.1. Classification (GTDB taxonomy): domain Bacteria; phylum Pseudomonadota; class Alphaproteobacteria; order Rhizobiales; family Xanthobacteraceae; genus Nitrobacter. The sequence goes on from JBEPUM010000067.1 coordinate 15,520, forward strand.
CGATGGCGCAACCATTTCGATCCAGGATGGCAACGTCGGCAAGCACATGCATCCCAACACCAACGAGATCCAGTACGTTCTCGAAGGCACCGGCACGATCTGGCTCGGCGACAAGGAAGTCACGGTGAAGCCGGGCGATCTCATCATCATTCCAAAGGGCACCGCGCACGGCGGCACCAAGCCCAACGGGCGCGCGATCAAGGCCATCGCGATCAAGACACCGCCGCAACCGGCCGACGACACCAAGATGCTGAACTGATTTCTGTCATTCCGGGGCGCGGGCTAAGCCCGCCAACCCGGAATCTGAAACAACGGCAATCCTGAAATCATCGAGATTCCGGGTTCACGCGAAACCGCGTGCCCCGGAATGACGCTCGCACACATGAACACCCTACCCGCGCGCCTCCGCCGCCTCCGGCCGCCAGACCAGCAATCTCCGCTCGACCATCGTGACGCCGATATCGATGAGAATAACGAACGCCGACAGCACGAACATGCCGGCAAACACGCCGCCGACATCGAACGTGCCTTCCGCCTGCTGGATCAGGTAGCCGAGTCCGGCGGCGGAGCCGAGATATTCGCCGACCACCGCGCCGACCACGGCAAAACCGACCGAGGTGTGCAGCGACGAGAACATCCACGACAGCGCCGACGGCCAGTAGACATGCCGCATCAACTGCCGCTCGCTCATGCCGAGCATGCGGCCGTTGGCGAGCACGGTCGTGCTGACTTCCTTGACGCCCTGATAGACGTTGAAGAACACGATGAAGAACACCAGCGTGACGCCGAGCGCGACCTTCGACCAGATGCCGAGGCCGAGCCACAGCGTGAAGATCGGTGCCAGCACCACGCGCGGCAGTGCATTCGCCATCTTTACATAGGGGTCGAACACCGCCGCCACCCGCGGCTGGCGCGCGAACCAGAAGCCGAACAGCACGCCGCCGAGCGAGCCGATCACAAACGCGAGGATCGACTCCCACAGCGTGATCGCGAGATGCTTCCAGATCACGCCGGTATAGAACCAGTCGATGATCTGACCGCCGACATCGACCGGATTGGAGAAGAAGAACGGCGGCAGCAGCATGTGACCGAATATCGGCACTGTGCTCAGCAGTTGCCAAAGGCCGATGCACACCACGGCGACGAGCAGTTGCAACGCGAGGAGGTTCAGGCGCGACATGCATGTGATCTTTTTTGGACAATAATCCGCTGCGGGTTCTTCTCCCCTCCCCCTTGCGGGGAGGGGTCGGGGTTGGGGGTCGCTGATTCAGCGGCCCGACAATA
>JBEPUM010000068.1:0-16426 GCA_041691515.1 Pseudomonadota bacterium
CGCCGTGGAAATCCAGAATGATCGCGTCCGCCGCCTCGCGCAGCGGACAGGCATCCAGTTCGCGGCCGATCGCACTGAAGGGATCGTTCAGCGGCTCCATGAAAATGCGCCCCATGGCATTGATGACCAGCGCGCGGCGCCCGTTCTTGGTGTCGATCAGCGCGGCACCGCGGCCCGGCGTGTGACGCGGGAAATTCAGCGGGCGAATCAGCCGCGGCGCGCGTTCGATGAACACCAGCGCCTCCTTCTGATTCCAGGAGTGGTTGCCGAGCGTGACCGCATCGGCACCGGCGTCGATGAATTCGTGATAGATCGCCTCGGTGATGCCGAAGCCGCCGGCCGAATTCTCGCCGTTGATGATGACGAGATCGAGGGCCCAATCCTTGACGAGCGTCGGGAGCCGATCGGTGATTGCGGTGCGGCCGGTCTTGCCGACGACGTCGCCGATAAAAAGAATACGCAACTTCATAAACTCCGGAAGTCGAACAGATCAGTCTCGGTTAGCACATAATCGAGCCGGACGTCGTGGGACAATGCCGGCACCTGCGGAATTTCCTGCACCGCGAAACCGAGTCCAATGGCGGCGACCGGCTTCAATTGACGCAGGCGCGCAAAAGTCCGGTCGTAATAGCCGCCGCCATAACCGATGCGATGACCGGCGCGATCGAACGCCGCCAGCGGCACCAGCACGATGTCCGGCGTGACCTCGATTGCCGGGGCGGACGGTTCGGAGATCCCGAAAAGCCCCCGCACGAGTTCATCGCCGGGCACCCATCTCCGGAAAACAAGCGATGCGTTGCGCGCTGAAATTGCCGGCAGCGCAAGCTCTGCGCCACGTCCCGCGAACTTCTGCATCAGTTGTATGGGATCAATTTCGCTACGGATCGGCGCATAGCCCGCGACGATGGTTGACGACGTGATCTCCAGCGGCGGCATCTGCGCACCGATCGCCAGCGCCGCGCTGGCCCGCTGCTGCGCGCTCAGCGCATCGCGCCGCGCCAATGCGGCGACGCGCAGGATACCTTTCTCGGATTGTTCGACAGAATTCGCCATGCCGTCCGTCTCGTCGGGGCGCGTCCTCGCGTCCTCACGAGATGTTCTAAAGACGTGGATGCCCGGCACAATAGGCGAGCGCAAGCGACGCCGTTCTACGAACGGCTATGCCCGGGCATGACGACAAGGGTAAGAAAGGAAAGTGCGAAGCCACGATGGCCGTTGAAGCGCTCGATCCCGGAGTTCCCTACGAAAGTAGGTGGGCACCATGTGACCGGATCCACGGACCCGGCCAGGGACAGTTCCCGGAAGGATCGATAAGGCCCCGGGGATATATGGCTTCTGACGCGCGACGCAGCTTCGCAAAGCCAATGTAGCTACGATGGGTGGGAAGCGCCAGCGGCAACGAGCGCGCCCACTTTTTATCCCTCCCCCTTGCGGGGAGGGTGGCACTCGTGAGCGAAGCGAACGACGTGTCGGGTGGGGGTAAATTAGAATGACGTCGTCAGCACAGATCCCCCCACCCCGGCCTCCGCTTCCGGACGATGCTTCGCATCGCCGGGCTCAGCCGACCCTCCCCGCAAGGGGGAGGGATTTAACTACCCCATCGCGATGCCGCCGCCGACGGTGCGGTTGAGCACCTGCGTGGTTTTTTCGATCCGCTCTGCGGCCACATTGAGCGCCGCCGCAACCGCAACCTGCGTGGCCCGCGCCCGTTCAGCCGCCGCGCCACGTACATCGCGCAAGGTATTGAGTTCGTCCTCGAGGGCGCGGATACGCTGATTAGCGTCGAGCAGTTCGTCCGATGTCGTCAGCGCCGCCATCACCTCCAGCCGCTGGTCGCCGATCTCGCCGAACTTGCCGCGCAGATCGCCGATCCGGTTTTCGAGATCGTCCGCGAGTTTCAGAAGCCGTGATTCCTGGCCGTCTTCGCAGGCCATTCGATACTGGCGGCCATTGATGGTGACGTTGATGTGGCTCATGAGTCCTCTCCCGCCTTGAGAACGGACGTGATGGTGCCGATCGCCGCGTCGAGCTTCTCGGCGATCTCGCGATTGACGCGTTCGAGCTTGCGCGTGCGCACCAGCGAACCGTCGAGTTCATCGGCGAGCCGCGAACGGTCCGCACCCAACGCCTGAATGCGATTCGCCAATTCGTCCTCGTCGCGATCGGCCTCGCGCCGGCGCTCGACCGCGCTTTCCAGCGCATCGAGCGCGGCCGTCAGCCGCCGCGTCGCTGTTTCAATATCGGCCCCACCGCCGGCGGCAGTCTCGGCGTTGGTGGAACGGTTGGGTGGACGGTCATTCATGTTCGTTTGCGCGCCTTCCGGCGGGACGCCGCCGGACTATAAAAACTACGGCTCGGCAAGCCTTTAGAGGCCGAAATTTACGTGGTGAGCGAGGCCAGCGCAACGCTGCCGCGAAGCTATGCACCGCAAAACGTTCTGCCCTGTGCAGGGGAGCCAGCGGCGCTTGGACTCAGGGGAACCAGATGCTATGCCCGCCCCACCGGTTTTTCTGCCTCCGGACTGCATCGAATTGCAGTGCAAGACGTTTACCTCCACCTACCCCGCCCCACCAATTCAACTGGATAACCACACATGGCGAGCGTCGATTCCTCCCGTATGGCGAATGCAATCCGTGCGCTCGCAATGGATGCCGTCGAAAAGGCGAAATCCGGACATCCCGGCCTGCCGATGGGCGCCGCCGATGTCGCGACGGTCTTGTTCTCGAAGTTTCTGAAGTTCGATGCGGCCGATCCGCATTGGCCGGATCGCGACCGCTTCATCCTGTCGGCCGGCCACGGCTCGATGCTGCTGTACGCACTGATGTATCTGACCGGGTACAAGGAGATGACGCTCGACCAGATCAAGAATTTCCGCCAGCTCAATTCCAAGACCCCGGGCCATCCCGAAAACTTCATCACGCAGGGCATCGAGACCACCACCGGCCCGCTCGGCCAGGGCATCGCCACGTCAGTCGGCTTTGCGCTCGCCGAGCGGCTGCTGACGGCTGAATTCGGTGGCGACATCGTCGATCACTACACCTATGTGCTGTGCTCCGACGGCGACCTGATGGAAGGCGTCAGCCATGAGGCCATCGCGCTCGCGGGTCATCTCAAGCTGAACAAGCTGATCTTCCTCTACGACGACAACAGCATCACCATCGACGGTCCGATCACCCTGACCGACAATGTCGACCAGGTGGCGCGCTTCAAGGCGCATGGCTGGAACGCCAAGCAGATCGACGGTCATGATCAGAAGGCGATCGCCGCCGCGATCCGCCGCGCGCAGAAATCCGACAAACCGTCGCTGATTGCCTGCAAGACCATCATCGGGTTCGGCGCGCCGACCAAGGCCGGCACATCGAAGGCGCACGGCGAACCGCTCGGCGCCGAAGAACTCGCAGGCGCGAAGAAGGCGCTGGACTGGAATTACGGCCCGTTCGAGATTCCCGACGATGTCCTCAAGGCCTGGCGCAGCGCCGGCCGCCGGGGCAAGCGGGTTAACAAGGACTGGCGCGCGCGGTTCGAGGCCACACCCGATCCTCAAAAGAGCGAATTCAAGCGCCGCGTCATCGACCGCAAGCGGCCGGCGAACCTCGATGACGTTATCCGCAAGTTGAAAGACAAGCTGGTTGCAGAGCCGCCGACGGTCGCGACCCGCAAGGCCAGCGAACTGGCGCTTGATGTGCTGGTACCGATGATGCCGGAATTGCTGCTCGGCTCCGCCGACCTCACGCCGTCCAACAACACCCGCACCAAGGGTCTGAAGGAAGTCGAGCCCGGGCATTACGACGGCCGCTACATCCATTACGGCATTCGCGAAATGGGCATGGCCGCGGCCATGAACGGGCTTTCGCTGCACGGCGGCTTCGCGCCGGCGGGCGGCACGTTCCTGTGCTTCACCGATTATGCGCGACCTGCGATGCGCATTTCGGCGCTGGCGCACATTCCCGTGGTTTACATCATGACCCACGATTCGATCGGGCTCGGCGAAGACGGACCGACCCATCAGCCGGTGGAGCACGTTGCTTCGCTGCGTGCGATGCCGAACATGCGGGTGTTCCGCCCCGCCGATGCGGTGGAGACCGCCGAGTGCTGGCAAATCGCGCTCGAACGCACGAAGGGGCCGACGGTGCTCGCGCTGTCGCGGCAGAACCTGACGCCCGTGCGCAAAACCGCGCACGCGGACAATCTCTGCGCACACGGCGCCTATGAGTTGATCGCGGCCAACGGCGAGGCGAAGGTGTCGATCTTCGCATCCGGCTCGGAAGTCGAGATCGCGGTCGCGGCGCAAAAGCAGCTCAGCGATCGCGGCATTGCGACGCGGGTAGTCTCGGTGCCCTCGCTCGAACTGCTGCTGGAGCAGCCCGACGAGCGCAAGCACGCGATTATCGGCAAGGCGCCGGTCAAGGTCGCGGTGGAGGCGCTGGTTCGATTTGGCTGGGATGCTGTGATCGGGCCCGACGGAGGGTTCGTCGGCATGAGCACCTTCGGCCATAGCGCGCCCGCCAAGGACCTGTTCAAGTACTTCGGAATCACCGCCGAGGCCGTGGTAAATGCAGCCGAGACCCGCCTTCGTTGAGGTTGAGATTGCCTCAAAAAAGGGCTAGCTAAGCAGCATTACCAATGGTCGCCGCCCGGCAGAACCGGGCGACACAGGCGTTGACGCCGCGAATAGCTGGAACTTCCGGTTGCGCGGGGGAACGCCGCCTATTTGAAGGAGAAATGCTGACATGGCAGTCCGGGTTGCAATCAACGGGTTTGGCCGCATCGGCCGCAACATTCTGCGCGCCATCTATGAGGCCAAGCGCAACGACATCGAGGTCGTCGCCATCAACGATCTCGGCCCGGTCGAAACCAACGCGCATCTGCTCCGTTTCGATTCGGTACACGGCCGCTTTCCTCATGAGGTCACGGTCGAAGGCGACAGCATCGTCATCGGCAAGAGCAAGATCAAGGTGACCGCCGAGCGCGATCCCTCGAAGCTGCCGTGGAAGGATCTCGGCATCGATATCGCGATGGAGTGCACCGGCATCTTCACTGCCAAGGACAAGGCGTCCGCGCATCTGACCGCCGGCGCCAAGCGCGTGCTGGTCTCGGCTCCCGCCGACGGCGCGGATGCGACCATCGTGTTCGGCGTCAACCACGAGGTGCTGACCAAGAACGATCTCGTGGTCTCGAACGGCTCCTGCACCACCAACTGTCTCGCACCGGTTGCCAAGATCCTGAACGATACGGTCGGCATCGAGACCGGTTTCATGACCACGATCCATGCTTACACCGGCGATCAGCCGACGCTCGATACCATGCACAAGGATCTCTATCGCGGCCGTGCTGCGGCGATGTCGATGATCCCGACCTCGACCGGCGCGGCAAAAGCGATCGGCCTCGTGCTGCCCGAGTTGAAGGGCAAGCTCGACGGCGTTTCGATCCGCGTGCCGACGCCGAACGTCTCCGTGATCGACCTCAAGGTCGTCGCCCAGCGCAAGACCGACGCCAAGGAAATCAACGAGGCGATGAAGCGCGCCAGCGAACAGCAACTCAAGGGTATTCTCGGCACCACCATCCACCCGAACGTTTCAATCGACTTCAACCACGATCCGCATTCAGCCACGTTTGCCTATGACCAGACCAAGGTTCAGAACGGCACGCTGGTGCGGGTGCTTGCGTGGTACGACAACGAATGGGGCTTCTCCAACCGCATGGGCGACACCGCCGTGGCGATGGGGAAGCTGCTGTAGGCGTTTTTCGTCATGGCCGGGCTCGTCCCGGCCATCTACGTCTTTGAACTTGTAAAGCCCTTAGACGTGGATGCCCGGCACAAGGCCGGGCATGACGACAGAGGTGGATCATGACAAAACCCTTCCGCACCCTCGATGACGTCGATGTCTGTGGCAAGCGCGTGCTGCTGCGCGTCGATCTCAATGTCCCCATGGATCAAGGACGCGTCACCGACACCACCCGGCTGGAGCGCGTGGCGCCGACGATTACGGAAATCTCGGACAAGGGCGGCAAGGTCATTCTGCTCGCGCATTTCGGCCGGCCCAAGGGCCGCGATGCCAAGGATTCGCTGAAACCCGTCGCCGCCGAGCTGGCAAAGGTCGTCAAGAGGCCGGTCGGCTTCGCCGACGATTGCATCGGTGAACCCGCGCAGAAGGCCGTCGCCAGGATGAAAGACGGCGACATTCTTTGCCTCGAGAACACGCGCTTCCATAAAGAGGAAGAGAAGAACGATCCAGCCTTCGTCGCCGAACTCGCCAAGCTTGGCGACATCTGGGTCAACGATGCGTTTTCCGCCGCGCACCGTGCCCACGCCTCGACCGAAGGCCTCGGCCACAAGCTGCCGGCCTATGCCGGCCGCACCATGCAGGCCGAACTCGAAGCGCTCAACAAGGCGCTGGACGCTCCGACCAAGCCCGTCATCGCCATTATCGGCGGTGCGAAGGTTTCGACCAAGATCGATCTTTTGGAAAACCTCGTCAGCAAGGTCGATGCGCTTGTCATCGGTGGCGGCATGGCCAACACCTTCCTGCATGCGCAGGGCATCGGCATCGGCAAGTCGCTGGCGGAGAAAGATCTCGCGGCGACGGCGCTGCGCATTCTGGAAAAGGCCGAGGCCGCGAATTGCGCGATCATCCTGCCGGTCGACGCGACCGTGGCGTTTCATTTCGCCGCCAATGCGCCATCCCACGCCTATGGCCTCGATGCGATTCCTTCCGACGGCATGATCCTCGACGTCGGTCCGCAGTCGGTTGAGCGCGTGCATGCCGCCATCGACGATGCCGCAACGCTGGTCTGGAACGGCCCGCTCGGCGCATTCGAATTGCCGCCGTTCGACCGCGGCACCATGATCGCGGCCAAGCATGCCGCGGCCCGCACCAAGGCGAAAAAGCTGGTTTCGGTCGCAGGTGGCGGCGATACGGTGGCGGCTCTTAATCAGGCTGGCGTCGCCGGTGATTTTACCTACGTTTCGACCGCCGGCGGCGCATTTCTCGAATGGATGGAAGGCAAGCCGCTGCCCGGCGTCGAGGTGCTCAGGGCAAAGTGACGCCTCGCCTCGCGGCAAAATGAATTGTAAGTCCAGGGAACCAACATTTTCGACCTCGAATTATCTTGAATCCGACATCTTCGTTTCGCATCAGACGCACGCAGGAGACGCTCATGAATCTCGCTGACCTCAACAAAGTGGCACAGGCCATGGTCGCGCCCGGCAAGGGCCTTCTCGCCGCCGACGAATCCGGTGGTACGATCAAGAAGCGCTTCGATGCCATCGGGGTGGAGTCCACTGAAGACAGCCGCCGCGACTACCGCGAGATGATGTTCCGCGCCAAAGACGCGATGTCGAAATATATCTCCGGCGTCATCCTTTACGACGAAACGATCTGGCAGAAAGCAAAAGACGGCACGCCGCTGGTCAAGGTGATCGAGCAGGCCGGCGCTATTCCCGGCATCAAGGTCGACGAAGGCACACAGGCTTTGCCCGGATGTCCCGGCGAACTCGTGACGGTCGGTCTCGACAAGCTCGCCGAGCGGCTGAAGAAATATTACGATCAGGGCGCCCGCTTCGCAAAATGGCGCGCGGTGATCGACATCAACGGGGCCAACGGCATTCCCAGCATGACCGCGATCAGCGTCAATGCGCACGCGCTGGCGCGCTATGCCGCGCTGTGTCAGGCCGCGCAGATCGTGCCGATCGTCGAGCCGGAAGTGCTGATGGACGGCGATCACGACATCGACCGCTGCTACGACGTCACCACGCGTGTTCTCAACAAGACGTTCCAGGAATTGCGCATCCAGCGCGTGGCACTGGAAGGCATGATCCTGAAGCCGAACATGGCGATCTCAGGCAAGAAGGGCGCGAAGAAAGCTTCCGTGGAAGAAGTCGCGGAAAAGACCATTCGCATGCTCAAGAGCTGCGTGCCCGCCGCCGTTCCCGGCATCGCCTTCCTGTCCGGCGGACAAAGCGACGAGGAGGCCACCGCGCATCTCGACGCCATGAACCGGATCGGCAACCTGCCGTGGAAGCTCACTTTCTCCTACGGCCGCGCCTTGCAGGCGGCGCCGCAGAAAGCGTGGTCCGGCAAGGCCGACAATGTCGCCGCCGGACAGCACGCCTTCACGCACCGTGCGCAGATGAATTCGCTCGCCAGCAAGGGCGAATGGAAATCCGACCTGGAAAAGAAGAAAGCTGCTTAAGGAGCCATGCCGCCAAAAGCCGCTTCCACGCGCCCGGTCCCGCGGCTTTATCTTGCGACGCCGGTGATCGACGATCCGTCGCAACTGGCGGCGCAGCTTCCGGCGTTGCTCGCGGCGGCGGATGTCGCAGCCGTGCTGCTGCGGCTCGCATCCTCCGATCCGCGGACATTGATTTCACGTATCAAGGTGCTGGCGCCAGCGGTCCAGAATGGCGGTGCCGCGCTCCTGCTCGACGGACATGCCGACCTTGTCGCGCGCGCAGGCGCGGATGGCGCACACCTCAACGGTATCGAGGCGATGCATGAAATGCTGCCATCGCTGAAGCCCGAGCGGATTGTGGGCGTCGGCGGTTTAGCGACGCGGCATGATGCGATGACCGCCGGTGAAGCCGGCGCGGACTACGTGCTGTTCGGAGAACCGGACCAGAACGGCGAGCGCCCATCGGCCGAGGCGATCGGCGAACGGCTGGATTGGTGGGCGGAATTGTTCGAGCCGCCCTGCGTCGGATATGCGGCTGATCTCGGCGAGGCGCGGCTGTTCGCGGCATCCGGCGCGGATTTCATTCTGGTCGGCGACGCCGTCTGGAGCGATCCACGCGGCGCGGCGGCTGCATTGTTGGACACCATGAACACGATCAGGCAAGCTCACGGATCGCTGGGCGACCGGGCGACACCCGGAACAGCCGACGCCGGACAAAGGTGACGCCGGAATGACTCTCCTGCGTCCTGTTGCAGTTTTCGTAGGCGTCCTGATGCTGGGCGGAAGCGCGCTGGCGCAACTCCAGTTGACGCCCCCGGCAGCAGACACGCCCGCCAAAGCCAGCAAGGCGGTGAAGACCAAGACGATCAAGCCGCCTGCGCCGAAGAAGGAAGCCGCGCCGCCCGCGAAGCCCGTGCCTGCGCCCGACAAGGCGGAAGCTCCAGCGCCTGACAACCCGAATGCGGATCTCGTCTACGGCGCCTATCAGCGAGGCCTGTATAAGACCGCGTTCGATCTGGCGATGAAGCGCGCGCAGGAGAATAAAGACTCCGCGGCCATGACCATGCTCGGCGAGCTCTATGCCAACGCGCTCGGGGTCAAACGCGACTACGCCAAAGCCATCGACTGGTACCAGCGCGCGTCGGATCTCGGCGATCGCGAAGCCATGTTCGCCCTCGCCATGCTCCGTATCGGCGGACGTGGCGGCCCGGCGGACAGCGCCGCGGGCGCGAAACTGCTGGCGTCGTCCGCCAAACTAGGCGAACCCAAAGCCGCTTATAACCTCGCGCTGCTCTATATCGACGGACAAACGCTGCCGCAGGATCTCAAGCGCGCCGCCGAGTTGTTGCGATTCGCCGCCGATGCCGGCAGCCCGGAGGCGCAATACGCCCTGGCGACGTTCTATAAGGAGGGAACCGGCGTCGAAAAAAATCTCTACAAGTCCGTGCGGCTGTTGCAGGCGGCCTCGGTCGCCGGCAACGTCGATGCCGAAGTCGAATACGCCATCGCGCTATTCAATGGCACCGGCACCGACAAGAACGAGGCCGCCGCAGTGTCGTTGCTGCGCAAGGCAGCCAGACAAAACAGCGCGATCGCCCAAAATCGTCTCGCTCACGTCCTCGTCAGCGGCGTTGGAGCACCGATGGACAAGGTCGAAGGCCTGAAATGGCATATCGTGGCCAAAACCGCCGGCAAGGGCGACTTACAACTCGACGAGGCGCTCGCACAGGCAACGCCGGATGACCGCGCCAAGGCCCAGGAAGCCGCCCGCAAATGGCTGGGCGTCAAATGATCCGCCTTGACGGCGGCACCCCCGCAGGGCACCCAGTCCTCTCCATTCATCCCGCCTGAGCCGAGATCATGCTGCAATCAGCCCTTATGAACGTCATGGTCAAGGCCGCGCGCCGCGCGGGCCGCAGTCTGAAGCGCGATCTCGGCGAGATTGAAAATCTTCAGGTGTCGCTGAAGGGGCCAGCGAATTTCGTCAGCCTCGCCGACAAGCGCGCCGAGGAGATGCTCTATACCGATCTTTCGAAGGCGCGGCCCGGTTACGGTTTCATCGGCGAGGAAGGCGGCAAGCGCGAGGGCGCCGACAAGAGTCATACATGGATCGTCGATCCGCTCGATGGCACCACCAACTTCCTGCACGGTATTCCGCAGTTCGCGATTTCGATCGGCTTGCAACGCGAAGGCGTGATGATTGCCGGAGTAATCTATAATCCAGCGAACGACGAACTTTATACCGCCGAGCGCGGCAAGGGCTCCTTCCTCAACGACCAGCGGCTGCGCGTGGCCGGGCGGCGCCAGATGAACGAATGCGTCATTGCCTGCGGCCTGCCGCATATCGGGCGCGGCGATCATGAACTGTCGCGCAGGGAGATGACGGCTATTCAGGAGAAGGTCGCGGGCCTGCGCCGCTTTGGCGCGGCGTCGCTCGACATAGCTTTCGTCGCGGCGGGGCGCCTCGACGGTTATTGGGAACGCAACCTGCAGTCCTGGGATATCGCGGCCGGGCTGATCATTCTGCGCGAGGCCGGTGGTATCGTCAGCGGCACCCGCGGCGATGACGATCCGCTCACGACCGGCAATGTGATCTGCGGCAACGAATTCATTCACGCCGAACTGGTGAAAATCCTCAAGCCGCTGGAAAAATAGTTACAGCGGCTCGCGCCCGCGATCACACGGGTCGGGGCGCACCCTGGCCAGCGGTCTGCGACGGCGCCGGCGGCCCGTAGAATTCGGGCTCGACCATCACCTGCTCCAGTCCGCTTTTGTCGCGCCCGAGCACGCGCATCACCGTGACGAAGAACACCGGCACCATCAGCAGCGCCAGCACCACCACCGCGATCATGCCGCCCGTCACGCTGGTGCCAAGCGCCTGCTGGCTCGCTCCGCCCGCGCCGTGCGCGACCACCATCGGCAGCACGCCGCAGACGAACGCCAGACCCGTCATCAGGATCGGACGGAAGCGCAGCGAACACGCCTCGACGGTCGCTTCGATCAGCGGCGTCCCTCGCGCGCGCAAATCCTTGGCGAATTCGATGATGAGAATGGCATCTTTCGCGGCAAGGCCGATGATGGTGATGAGGCCCACCGTGAAATAGACGTCGTTGGCGAGGCCCCGCATCGTCGCCGCCAGCACCGCACCGCAGATTCCAAGCGGCACCGTCAGCAGAACGGCCAGCGGAATGGTCCAGCTCTCGTAGAGCGCGGCGAGACAGAGGAACACCACCAGCGCCGAGAGCCCGAGCAGGAACGGCGCCTGCGAGCCCGACAGCTTTTCCTGCAACGATTGTCCGGTCCATTCGTAACCGAAGCCGCGCGGCAGGCGGGCCGCCAGCCGCTCCATCTCGACGATGGCGTCGCCGGACGTGAAGCCGGGCCGGGCCTCGCCGCTGATGCGCACGGATGGATAGTAATTGAAGCCGACGATTTGTGTCGGCCCCTTCGACCATTCGATCGTGGCAAACGACGAGAACGGCACCAGCTGGCCGCGGCTGTTCTTGACGTTGTAGTTGAGGATATCGCTGGCGTTCGTGCGGCCGTCGCGGTCCGCCTGCACGATCACGCGCTGCATCCGCCCGCGGTTCGGAAAATCGTTGACGTAGTTCGATCCCAGATTGGTCGAGATGGTGTCATTGATGTCCTGGAACGTGACGCCGAAAGCGCTGGCCTTCTCGCGATCGACCACGAGGTTGACCTGCGGCGCCGGCGGCAGCCCCTCGACATAGACATTCTTCAAGACCGGACTGGCGTTGGCCTCCGCGATCAACCGGTCGGTGGCCTTCATCAGCGCCTCGTAGCCCTTCTGGCCGCGATCCTGCAGGCGGAAGCTGAAGCCCGAGGAATTGCCGAGGTTGTCGATCGGCGGCGGCTGCAGCGCGGAGATCTTGGCGTCGCGGAGCGAACTGAGATCGCGGTTGATGTCGGCCATGATATTGGCGGCGGACTCCTTTTCGGGACGCTCCGACCAGTCCTTCAGGGTGATGAACGCTTGCGCGGTGTTCATGCCCTGCCCGGAGTAGCTGAAACCGGTGAGAAAGGTGACATCTGCAATCCCGGGCCGTTTGGCCAGATATTTCTCGACCGCCTCGACCGCCGCTTCGGTCCGGCCATGGGACGAATCCGACGGCGTCTGCACGTCGGTGGTGATGAAGCCCTGATCGTCCACCGGTACGAAGCCCGCCGGCAGGCGAACGAAGGCCCAGGCGAGACCGCCAACCAGCACCGCGTAAATCAGCATCAGCCGTCCGGTACGCTTCACGGACCAGCCCACGGTCGAGACGTAGCGGCTGCGGACATGACCAAGACCGCGATTGAACCACCCGAACACACCCTTGCGCGCATGGCTGTGACCCGGTTTGACCGGCTTCAGCAGCGTGGCGCACAGCGCCGGCGTCAGCGACAGCGCCATCAGCGCCGAGAAGCTGATCGCAGCGACCACGGTGACGGAAAACTGCTTGTAGATGATGCCGACAGAGCCCGGGAAGAACGCCATCGGCACGAACACCGCGATCAGCACCAGCGTGATTCCGATGATGGCGCTCGAGATCTGCGACATCGCCTTGCGCGCGGCTTCTTTCGGCGGCAGCCCCTCCTCTGTCATGATGCGTTCGACGTTCTCGACCACGACGATGGCGTCGTCGACCAGAATGCCGATCGCCAGCACCATGCCGAACATCGTCAGCATGTTGATGGAGTAACCCATCAGCAGCAGCACCGCGCAAGTGCCGAGCAGCGCGACCGGCACCACGATGGTTGGAATGATGGTGTAGCGGATGTTCTGCAGGAACAGGAACATCACCAGAAACACCAGCACGACGGCCTCGATCAGCGTGTGCACGACCTTCTCGATCGAGGCCTTCACCACCGGCGTGATGTTGTAGGGAATGTCATAGGCGATGGTCGCCGGGAAGAATTTCGACAGTTCCTGCATCTTGGCTTCGACCGCGCGCGCGGTGGCGAGTGCATTGGCGCCCGGCGCCAGCATCACCGACAGGCCGGCGGTCGGTTTGCCATTGAGGCGGGTGGTGAACCGGTAGTCCATGCCGCCGATCTCGACGCGCGCCACGTCGCGCAACCGCACCGTGGAGCCGTCGCGATTGGCGCGGAGCAGGATGGCGCCGAACGCCTCCGGCGTGGTCAACTGCCCTTTCACCAGAACAAGGGCTGACGTCTTCTGGCTCGTGCTGTTCGGCGGCGAGCCGATGCTGCCGGAAGCGACCTGCGCGTTCTGGGCCGCAATCGCCTTGGTGACGTCGTCCGACGTCAGGTCGTAGCCCACGAGCTTTTCGGGATCGACCCAGATGCGTAGCGAACGCTCGGTCGAGAACAGCGTGGCGCGGCCGACGCCGGGAATCCGCCGAATCTCGCCGACGACGTTGCGCATCATGAAATCGCCGAGCCCAACCTCGTCGAGACTGCCGTCGGTGGAGCGCAGCGTGACGATCTGGAGCGTATCGCTGGATGCTTCCTCGACCAGAATGCCTTCCTTCAGCACCGCGGCGGGCAGGCGCGACTCGATTCGCTTGATGCGATTCTGCACGTCCACCGACGCCATGCCGAGATCGGTCCCCGGAACGAAATTCGCGGTGATCTCGACCTGGCCCAGGGAATCGCTGGTGGACTCGAAGTTCAGAATGCCCGAGGCGCCGTTGAGTTGCTCCTCGATCAAGCGCGTCACGCTGTTGTAGAGATTTTGCGGCGACGCGCCGGGATAGCTGGTCGACACCGAGATCGAGGGCGGCGCAATGATCGGATACTGCGCCACCGCCAGAAACGGAATCGAGATCGCGCCGATCAGACAGATGAACAGCGCGATCACCCATGCGAATACGGGCCGGTCGATAAAGAAGCTCGGCATGATCCGCTACCGGGCGTTCGCGGTCTTGCCCGGGATGGTTCCGGTCACATCCGTGGCATCGGCCTCCGCCCACATCACGGGCCGAACCTTGTCACCGGCTGCGAATTTCTGGAAGCCTTCGACCACAACGCGGTCGCCGGACTTCAGGCCCTGACTGACGAGCGACTGGCCGTCCTGAACGAGGGCGGTCCGGACCGGACGGACGATCACGTGGTTATCCTCCTTGACGACGAACACCTCGCTGCCGCCGCTGGAATCGCGCTGCACGGCCTGCTGGGGAACGGCGATCGCGTCGCTATCGACGCCCTGCTCCAGAAGTACGCGGACATACATACCCGGCAGCAGTTCGCGATTGGGGTTTGGAAATTCCCCGCGCAGGGTGACTTGTCCGGTCGAGGCATCGACCTTGGCTTCCGAGAAAAGGAATTTTCCTGCCAGCGGATAGATCGTTCCATCATCCAGCACGAGACGGACCTTGGCCGCGCCCGGGGCGAGACGTTCGAGTTCACCGCTCTGAAGTGCGCGGCGCAGATCGTTGAGTTCGTTCACCGACTGAGTGAAATCGGCATAGATCGTGTCGAGCTGTTGCACGGTCGCAAGATTGGCGGTGTCGTTCTGGACTACCAGCGCGCCTTCGCTCGCATGCGCGGCTCCGACCACGCCGGCGATCGGCGCACGAATGGTGGTGTAATCGAGGTTGAGCCGCGCCCGTGCGACGTCCGCCTTGCGGCCCGCTACTTCAGCCTCTGCCTGACGAAGATTTGCGATAGCCTTCTCGTTCTCGGCTTCCGATGTCGCGTGCTGCGCCGTCAACTGCGCAATGCGCCGCGCTTGATGCGAGGTCTGCACGAGCACAGCGTTGGCTTTCGCGAGCGACGCCTCATTGGCCTGCAATTCCACTTCGAACGGCTTTGGGTCGATCTGATACAGCGGATCGCCGGCCTTGACCTCGCTGCCTTGCTTGAACATCCGTTCCGTGATGATGCCCGACACGCGCGGACGCACGTCAGCGACCCGCGTCGGTGCGATACGGCCCGGCAATTCGCGCACCATCGCATGCGGCTTCGGAACCACCGTGACGATACTGACCTCCGGAGCAGATGCATGGGTAGCAGCTTCGGCCGTGACCGGCTCGTTGCAGCCGCCGAGGAGCGGCGACAATCCGGCAATCAGAAGAGCGACGGATGTCAGTCGTGAATCAAATCGCAGCATTGAACTTGGAAACCCCGTGTGGTGCGGACGCATAGCCTCGCACTCCGCGAGGCACGATGCCTCGCAGATTCAATTGCGAATCCGTAGCGATCCCTGATGCGTTCAAAGTAGACGACAACAATTGCGACGCAACATGTTTTGCGGCGGCGCAATGTCACACAACGCTATCGCATTGAAGTCGTGTCGCCTTTTACGGACTCACGCACTCGTGAGTCCGGTTCCATTCAAATCGAAAGAAAATGGTAATCAACGCTGATCGGAAAATTAGCGCCTGCGTGTTCATCAAGGCAGCAAGCTGCACGATCATGAGAAAGCAGACGACGGACCTCGACAGTTTGTCGCAGGCTTTCGACCAAGTCCGATCAGAATCGGAGAACTAACCCGTCGCCGTCATCCGATAGTGGCTGACGCCCCATTCGCTGCCGTCGGCGTAGCCGAACAATCCAGCGGTCGCGAGGAAGAACCAGCGCCAGCGCCGCATCCACAACGCGGTCTCGCTGCCGTAGACGGGCTGAAGGATGACTTCGATCTCCTCGCGATTGCGATCGAAGTTCGCGAGCCAGTCGATCGCGGTGCGCTGATAGTGCACGCCGCTCCATCGCCACTCCTTCTCGACCGTGAACAAATCGGCGTATTGCCGGATCAGATGATGGCTCGGCATCACGCCACCGGTGAAGAAATGCTGGGCGATCCAGTCTTCGCGGTCGGCCCGATCGAACAGATAGGCACCTGTGCGGTGTGTGAAGATGTGCATGAAGAAACGGCCGTCGGGCGCAAGCCAGGAGTTGACCCGCATCATCAGGTCCCGCCAGTTCATCATATGCTCGAACATCTCCACCGAGACGATGCGGTCGAACCTGCGCGCGGGATCGAACACGTTCATGTCCTGGGTGACGACCTTAAGGTTGGCCAGCCCACGCGCCGCCGCCTGTTCCTCGATGTATTCCCGCTGCGAGCGCGAATTCGACACCGCCATGATGCGCGCGTTTGGAAACTGACGCGCCATCCACAGCGACAGCGAACCCCAGCCGCAACCGAGTTCGAGGATCGACTGGCCATCGGCAAGGCCAGCGTGATCGACCGTCTGGCGCAGCGACTCTTCTTCGGCTTCCTGCAACGTCGAAGCCGCTTCCTTGTAGAAGCACGAGGAATATTTCCGGTTCGGTCCGAGCACCTTGG
>JBEPUM010000069.1:0-16421 GCA_041691515.1 Pseudomonadota bacterium
TGCACCGGCATTTCGATAGCCTCAAGCATCCGCTCGACTGCCGACGCATTCACCGGCTTGCCGGCGAACGCTCCGTCGAGATCGACCACATGCAAATATTCAAAGCCTTGCGACGCGAAGGCGCGCGCCTGCTCTGCGGGTTCGAGGTTGAACACGGTCGCGCGCGTCATATCGCCTTGTTCAAGGCGAACGCACTGACCATTCTTGAGGTCGATGGCAGGAAAAAGAATCACGGCTTCCACTTCAGAAAGTTCGAAATCAGGGCCAACCCGAAACGCTGGCTCTTCTCCGGGTGAAACTGGGTGCCGATCGCGGTATCCTTTCCGACGATGGCCGTCACCGGCCCACCATAGTCGGCGCGCGCGAGTACATCGGCCTCATTCGCGGCGTTCAGATGATATGAGTGCACGAAATAGGCATGACGGCCTTTCGGCCCTAGCGGCAATCGTTCGAGCACCGGATGCTCGCGGAGCACGTCGAGCGTATTCCAGCCCATGTGCGGAATCTTCAGATTTTCGTCGCGGGGTGAAATCTTCTCGACGTCGCCGGTAATCCAGTTGAACCCGTCGGTGATGACGTGCTCCTTGCCTCGCGTCGCCATCAACTGCATGCCGACGCAAATGCCGAAAAACGGCCGCGCCTTGTCGCGCACAACCTCCGTCATGGCCTCGACCATGCCATCGAGTGCATCAAGGCCCTTGCGGCAATCAGCGAATGCGCCCACGCCGGGCAGCACCACGCGATCGGCCCGGAACACCACCTCGGGATCGCGCGTCACGACGATCTTTTCCGGATTCTCCATGCTGCGCGCCGCGCGCTCGAACGCCTTCGCGGCCGAGTGCAGGTTGCCGGACCCATAATCAATGATTGCAACGCTCACCGCGGAACTCCGGGCTGCGGAAACAAGCCGATAATGTCGCTGCGCGGCACCGGCGGCGGCTGCGAGAACGGTTGACCGGGAATAGTCCGGGTCGGCGGTGGCGCGCCGCGATCGACGACCGATTGGTTGGAATCCAAATTGCGTTTCATCGTCCAGCGATCGAAAAACCGCCGCTCGGCGGCTTCTTCATCATCGGCAACCACGATATCGAGTTGACGCCACTTGCGCCGCGACAATGTCCAGCGCCGTAAACTCGCCGCCTCAAAACCCATCAGGATCGCTATCAACATCATGACGACAAAACGCGTGCCAAAACCGGCGTGCAGCCGCGAGAGTGTCACCGCAACGGCGATCGACAACACGATGTATCCGGCGAGTGCCAGCCATAGGCGGCGATAGAGCAGCCACACCGGGCCGGCAAAAAACGCCCAAAACGAAAAGCCATCACGAACGAACACGAACCTGTCGGTCGTGCTGCGCATGTCCGTCCCGTCAGCCAATGGCGCGTGGACTGTATAGACCGGCATTGCAACTCTCCGCCGATAACAGGGAGATCAGCCGCCGAGCTGACCTTTGGTGGATGGCACTTCGCCCGCAGCGCGCGGATCGATCGTGACTGCGGCGCGGAGTGCCCGCGCCAAACCCTTGAAGCAGGATTCGGCGATGTGATGACTATTCTCGCCATATAGGGTCTCGACGTGCAAAGTCACGCCCGCATTTATCGCAAAGGCATTGAACCACTCGCGCACCAGCTCAGTGTCGAACTCGCCGACCTTGTCGCGGGGAAATTCGACCTTGAACACCAATACCGGGCGGCCGGAGATGTCGATCACGACACGGGAGAGCGTTTCGTCCATAGGCATGTGGATGCTGGCGTAGCGGGTAATCCCGGCCATCGTGCCGAGCGCCTGCTTCACCGCCTGGCCCAGCGCGATGCCGACGTCCTCTGTGGTGTGGTGGTGATCGACGTGGAGGTCGCCATCGGCCTTGACTGAAATGTCGATGCGCGAATGGCGAGCGAGCAGATCCAACATATGATCGAAAAAGCCGATGCCAGTCGCAACCTTGGACACACCGGAGCCATCGAGGTTCACCGCGACCTCGATGTCGGTTTCCTTGGTTTTGCGCTTGATGGTCGCCGTGCGCATGAAATGAGCTCTCCACGTCGCGCCTGATCCGCCAAAAGATTCCACTTTTGCTGACCGCGCTCTAAAACGGGGCCCTTTTAACAGGCTCACGCCCCCTTCGCTACTGCGGGATGATGCATTTTGGCGGTGTTCTTCGCACTATGGTGACCGGAATCTCCGAAACCAAACGCCAATTGCAACGCCGCGCGGCAATGCCTAAATCTGGCGGATCATGAAGAGGTTCAGATGCAGGCATCACAGCCGGAAGTTTGGCACGGCACCACGATCCTGACCGTCCGCAAGGGCGGCAAGGTTGTCATTGGCGGAGATGGCCAGGTCTCGATCGGGCAGACCGTCATCAAATCCAACGCCAGGAAGGTCCGGAAGCTTGGAAAAGGCGACGTGATCGGCGGGTTCGCCGGCGCTACCGCTGACGCCTTCACATTGTTCGAGCGGCTGGAGAGCAAGCTCGAACAATATCCGGGGCAGCTCACGCGCGCCGCTGTCGAACTCGCCAAGGACTGGCGCACCGACCGTTACCTGCGGCGGCTGGAAGCAATGATGCTCGTCGCGGACAAGGACGTGTCGCTGGTGCTGACCGGTACCGGGGACGTGCTGGAACCGGAGGCCGGCGTGATGGCGATCGGCTCCGGCGGAAATTATGCACTTTCGGCTGCGCGGGCGCTGATCGATTCCGATAAGGATGCGGAAGCAATTGTCCGCCGTTCTCTCGATATCGCCGCCGACATCTGCGTTTATACCAATCGCAACGTCACGATTGAATCGCTGTCCACGGACTGAGCAATGCCGGGCCTCGCGTTCCTCCCGATGATCATCGTCGATCTGCTGACAATGCAGCGATGCTCGGCGCGCGGGCTGTCGCTGAATGGACCGGCACTTTTCATGATGCGTGACGCATGAGCGCGGCAAACGAAGCCAGCTCGCCCGCAGCCAGCTTTTCGCTTCGCACCGGCGTCGCACTCGCGATTGGCCTCCTTCTGCTGCAGGCCGCGATCCTCTACGGCATGGGCCGCGTCCCGATCTGCACCTGCGGCTACGTCAAGCTTTGGCACGGCGTGGTGCAGAGTTCCGAGAATTCGCAGCACCTCACGGACTGGTACACGTTCTCCCACATCATCCACGGTTTCCTGTTTTGCGGCGCGACGTGGCTGATCCTTCCCCGCGCGCCGTGGGTCGCACGCCTGCTGATTGCCATGGTGGTCGAGGGCGGCTGGGAGATCGCCGAGAACTCGCCCTGGATCATCGATCGCTATCGCGCAGGCACCATCTCGCTGGACTACTATGGCGACAGCATTGTCAATTCGCTGAGCGATACGCTCTCGATGGTTGTTGGCTTCCTGCTCGCGCGCAAACTTCCGATTGCATTTACGGTCGCGCTGGCGCTTGTGTTCGAAGTGCTGGTCGGGCTGCATATCCGTGACAACCTGACCCTCAACGTCATCATGCTGCTTCATCCCTTCGAAGCCATCCGGCATTGGCAAGCAGGACCGCCCATCATTTGACCGGCTTGTTCCTCCCACGATTCAACATATCTTGAGATCATGACGCACTTCTCTCCCCGCGAAATCGTTTCCGAACTCGACCGCTTCATCGTCGGCCAGGCTGACGCCAAACGCGCCGTCTCGATCGCCTTGCGCAACCGCTGGCGCCGCCAGCAGCTGACCGGGCCGATGCGCGAAGAAGTGCTTCCGAAAAACATTCTGATGATCGGCCCGACCGGCGTCGGCAAGACGGAAATCGCGCGGCGGCTGGCCAAGCTTGCGAACGCGCCCTTTATCAAGGTGGAAGCGACCAAGTTCACCGAGGTGGGATATGTCGGGCGGGACGTCGAGCAGATCATCCGCGATCTGGTCGAGGTTGGGATCGCACAGATCCGCGAGCGCAAGCGCAAAGATGTTCAGGCGCGTGCGCAACTCGCCGCGGAAGAGCGCGTGCTCGATGCGCTGGTCGGCGCCAACTCGAGCACGGCGACGCGCGATTCCTTTCGCAAGAAGCTGCGGGCCGGCGAACTCAACGACAAGGAAATCGAAATCGAGACGCAATCGTCCGGCGGAGCGCCGATGTTCGAGATCCCGGGCATGCCCGGAGCACAGGTGGGCGCGATCTCGATTGGCGACATTTTCGGCAAGATGGGCGGCCGCACCAAGACCCGCCGGCTGACCGTCGTGGATTCCCATGAGATTCTGGTCAACGAGGAATCGGACAAGCTGCTCGACAGCGACCAGCTCACGCAGGAAGCGATCGCCGCGGTCGAAAATGACGGCATCGTGTTTCTCGACGAGATCGACAAGATCTGCGTGAGGGACGGCCGCAGCGGCGGCGACGTTTCGCGTGAAGGCGTGCAGCGCGATCTGCTGCCGCTGATCGAGGGAACGACGGTCTCCACCAAACACGGCGCGGTGAAGACCGACCATATTCTGTTCATCGCGTCTGGGGCGTTCCACATTGCGAAGCCTTCAGATCTGCTGCCCGAGCTGCAAGGACGGCTGCCGATTCGCGTCGAGCTTGAAGCCCTGACTCGCAATGACATGCGTCGCATCCTGACCGAACCCGAGGCCTCGCTCATCAAGCAGTACGTCGCGTTGATGCAGACGGAAGGTGTCACACTCGACATTACCGACGATGCCATCGATGCTCTTGCCGATATTGCCGTCGCTGTGAACTCGACGGTCGAGAATATTGGCGCTCGCCGCTTGCAGACGGTGATGGAGCGGGTGCTTGACGACATATCCTTTGCCGCACCGGATCGGAACGGAGATACGATTCGTATCGACGCCGGGTATGTTCAGAAGCATGTCGGCGACCTCGCCAAGAATGCGGACCTCAGCCGGTTCATCCTCTAGGTTGGCATCTGCTTTGGCTGGCTTTAGCCGTTATTCCATGCGCGGAATCGTCGGTTTGCTTTCGACAGGTCAAAGTCTGGCGCGTCGCAAGCGCACGTAAAGTGCACCCTGCCCGCCGTGACCGATGTGGGCCTCATCGAAACCAGCGACCAGTGTGCGGAATTCCGGAAGACTAAGCCATTCCGGGACCTGCCGCCGCAGCACGCCACGTTCGGATTCCGGACCTGTCGTGCGGCCCTTGCCGGTAATGACAAGTACAAACGTGAGGCCGTCACCGGAAGACTCCTGCAAGAAGCGCAGCAAGGCACGGTGCGCCCGCGTCTGCGTCATGCCATGGAGGTCAATCCGGGCATCGATATCTTTCCGCCCGCGGGACAGTTGCGATCGCTCACGACGGGTCAGCGATAGCGGCGGCGGCGAATTGTTGCGCTTGACGATTTTTTTGATTTCGCCGGGAGGTGCCGGTTTTGGTGCAATCACGACCTTTGCTGCCGCGTCTGATTCCACATCCCGTGCCGCCACGGGTTTGGCCAACCGCTGCCGTTTGCGCAACGGCTTGGTCTGCCCTGCGACGCTCTCCCATAACTGGCGTTCATCGTCCGTGAGCGCGCGCTGGCGGCGTGGTCGTGCGGATGGTTCGGACGGCGGACGTTTCATCGGGCTAGGCGATGGCGGCGATGGCGGTAGTAGCGGTGATGATGATAACGCCGTAGGTGACGACCGGGCTTTGCTTGAGGCCGAACCGCCGGCAGCGGAATGGCTTCTGATGAAGCAGCCTTCTCGACCGCAGCCGGAGCGGCCTTAACCGGTTCGCTGGCCGGAACGGCGGCAGGCGTAGCTGATTTCGACGTTGCAGCCTTTAGGTCTTCCGCTTTCTGACTCTTTGGCGGAAACAATTTCGCGATCTTTGCCGACGGGCGGCCTTCTGGAAGCGGCATTGTTCTGCCGCTGGCTACAGGGTTGAGGCTATTCGGAACAAGTATCACGAAGTGCATATTATGCCGCAGGCGACCAGAAATACGTCCCGCTTCCGCACCAGCGCCGAAATAGAGATCCGCGCGCGCCGGACCGAGAATCGCCGAGCCTGTATCCTGCGCCACCATCAGCCGATGAAACGGCGTTTTCGCGTGCTCGGAGTCGATCGGCAATTCGCCTTCGATGAAGAACGGCGTTCCATATACGTGGAGCGACTTGTCGACCGCGATCGATCGGCCCGGCGTCAAGGGCACGCCCTGTGCTCCAACCGCCTCATCCTTGTCCGACAGCTTCACCTCGCGGAAGAATACATACGACCGATTTTGGCGGCGTAGTTCCTTCGCGCCATCCGGGTTCTCATCCATCCACTGCCTGATGCGTTGCATCGACATCTGATCCTTCGGGATGATGTTGCGTTCAATCAGGATACGGCCGACGGCCGTATAGGGATATCCGTTATACGAATCGTAGTTGATACGAATGGTCGAGCCATCCTCAAGCCGAACCCGCGCGGAGCCCTGGATTTGCGTGAAAAGCAAATCGGTCTGATTCTTGAGCCAGCAGATTTCAAGGCCACGGCCCGCGATGGCGCCATCCTCGATTTCAGCGCGATCATAATATGGCACCAGTTTCCGGCGCCCTATCTTGCGAAACACCGGTCCGCTGTTGGGCAAGGTAAGCGAGCTTTGCTTGAAACCCCGGACAAAAAGATTCGATGGGCGCCGATAAACCGGCACGCTGTAAACGTCCGTCTGCGTGCGCGATCCATCGATGATCGGCTCGTAGTAGCCGGTGACGAAGCCATCCGCCTCTCCGAGACGAGAAATTCGCAGCGGCGTGAAATGCGTTTCAAAGAATGCGCGAGCTTGGCCGTTGTCCGATATATGTGCGGCCTTCGCCGCGCGGCATGGCTCCTGTAACGACGTACCGAGCGCCTTCTGGCCGACGGCTGGGGTCCGTCGTGCGGCGACAGCCCGACAGCTTACGCGAAATGCCTTGTACGCCTGGAGATGATCGTCGTCGGCCCAGCCTACGATATCCGCCCACTCCACCGGGATATATTGACTGCCGGTGATCTCGATCGGCCAATTCTGATGATGACGGATAGCATGGGCATCGCCTGGAGCAGCCGCCAGCGCGGCAGCGACGCAGAATCCGGCAACGCACCGTTTCAACCACGAGAGTTCAGCTGCTGCTTCCGGTGCCAACCAGTTTCCAGTTCGGATCACGCGACGAGATATCGCGGGCAAACGTCCAAACATCGGTGATATCGGAAATCTTGTCCGGGTTCCCGTCGACGATCGTTCCCGCCTTGTCGCGGGTCACCGAAATCATCTGCGAAACAAAACGAACCGTCAGCTGTGCGGCGCGGTCTCGTACCTCCGCGCCGGCCAGCTCGGCTTTTTCGATTGAGACAAAACGCGTTTCTGTTTTCTGTTCGCGCTTCTCCCGATCCTTGATGACTGCATCAAAGCTGTCATAGACTTCCGACGACAGCAAATCCTTCAAGGCACGGCGATCGCCATTTGCGAACGCCAGTACGATCATCTCGTAAGCGCTACGTGCGCCGCTGAGAAAATGCCTCGGGTCAAAGGAGGAATCCTGAGCCGCAATGGCGTCGAGCCCAAGCGCGAGTGGGGTGCCCGGTTCGGCCAGATTTTTCCAGCGATCGGGGGTAGGCGTCACGTCTGCCGTGGGCGCCAGTGGCGCCTGATCGATCAAGGTACCCGGTATCGGGGCAACATTATTGTTGTCCTGCGTTCCTTGCAGGACATCCCGCGCGGCACGGTCATACGGCGGCCGTTCACTTCCCGTGCGCTGTCCAAGCACATTGCGCAGACGCAGGAAGATAAAGACCGCCAGCGCCAGGAAAATGATGGTGTAAATATCCACGTCGTCTTCACTTTCTGATCGGTACCGGACCGGGCCCGGCGAGGGAACGTTCCCCGGGGGAACGACGGGATCGCATCAGCTGGACCCAAACCATGTAGGCACGAAACCCGGTCCAGCCAATGGCGCGTTTTGGCACAGCGAACCGTATCAGGCAGCGGCCACCATTTAGCTGCTGATTTCGACGAATGGTAGCGCGTTTCGGGTCGAAGTGGAAATTGGATTGCACGGAGAAAACCCGTTCCTTCAATAATTTAAGCCACTTTGCCCCGCAAATGGCCCTGAGCACAGCCATCAAAGCTGCGCGACCTCAACGCTGGCAGGAGACCCAAGGAGCCCCTAGCGTATCGGCCGTCCTTGTGGACAGCGGCAGGCCTATGATAGCCACTCGCCTCAATGCGACACTTTTGCCCTTCAGGCGAGCTCAGATGCCTCGCAGGCTTCGCTTGAAAACGCTCCAGGAGAGATATCCATGACCAACGGCAACGGCACACCTCCCGAGGCAGCCCTTCCGCCCCAGTTGAACGTGCTGGCGCAGTACACCAAGGACCTCTCGTTTGAGAATCCCAACGCGCCCTCCTCGCTCGGCCCCCAGCAACAGCAGCCGTCGATCAACATTCAGATCAACGTCAGCGCCAACAATGTGGCTGAGAACGAATACGAAGTGACGCTCTCGGTCGAAGGTAAGGCCGAAAACAGCGGCAAGCTGATGTTCAGCTTCGAACTGGCCTATGCAGGCGTGTTCCGGATCGCCAACGTTCCGGAAGAAAATCTGCATCCACTGATCATGATCGAGTGCCCGCGGCTTCTGTTCCCGTTCGCTCGTGAGATCATTGCGACCGCCGTTCGCGACGGTGGATTCCCACCGCTGATGCTCGATCCGGTCGATTTCGTGGGTTTGTATCGGCAAAACATGGAACGGCAGGCTGCCGCGCAGCAGAAGCCGAGTTAATCGGCGGCGCGCGGTTCCAGAGCCTCGCTCCCGAAGAATTCCTTCCAGATTGCCTTCTCACCGAGCGTGGCAACGAAGTCCCGATGCGCAATGCGGTCGGCATCGGTCACGCGCGGCACAAGTGGCACGGTTCGCTGGCGTCTTGGCATATCCAGCGTTCCGCCGGCTTGGCGGGACGTAGTTTCCGCAAGGATCAATTGCGACTGCCGCGCGCCGATCAGATCGATGTAGACTTCGGCGAGCAGTTCGGCGTCGAGCAATGCGCCGTGCTTGGTCCGGCGGGAATTGTCGATCGCGTAGCGCGAGCAGAGATCGTCGAGCCGGTTTGACACGCCGGGATGCTTCCGTCGCGCCAGCAGCAGCGTATCCACCAAGCGGTCACGCCCGATCGCCGCTCGCTTCAAGCGATCCAGCTCTGCGTTGATGAAGCTGATATCGAACGATGCGTTGTGGATGACGAGCGGCGCATCTCCGATGAATTCCAGAAACTCGTCGACGACATGCGTAAACAGCGGCTTGTCGGCGAGGAACTCGCTGGACAGGCCATGCACCGCAAACGCCTCCTGCGGCATGTCACGCTCTGGATTGATATGACAATGAAATATCTGCCCCGTCGGCATGCGGTTGAAAATTTCAACACAGCCGATCTCGACCAGACGGTCACCGCGTAACGGATCAAGGCCGGTCGTTTCGGTATCAAGAACGATTTCGCGCATGGATTCCGCTAACTAACGAATCAGGATCGCCGTCGCGGCAGTTTAGCAGCCTCGGCCAGGATTTCCTTGATTCGCGTGCGCACAGGATCAAGACCATGTGAGGTATCCACTACGAAATCCGCCCGCTTGCGCTTTTCAGCGTCCGGTAACTGCCGGGCGAGGATCGCATCCAGCTTTTCGCTGGTCATATTATCCCGGGCCAGAATCCGCTCGCGCTGGATTTCAGGCGACGTCGAGACCACCACAACGGCATCGACACGATTCTCGCCACCGGTTTCAAACAGCAGCGGCACATCCACCACCGCGACCGGCGCGCCGGACTTCTCGGCGTCATCCAGAAATTTTTGATGATAGGCCCGCAACATCGGATGCACGACCTGCTCGAGCCGCTTCATGGCCGCAGGGTCATGCACTACCTTCGCTGACAATTTCTCGCGATCGACCTTTCCGTTGACGGTTGTCCCGGGAAACGCCGCCTCAATCGCTGGAGCAGCCTCACCCTCATAAATCTTGTGAACGGTTGCATCCGCGTCATAAACCGGCACCCCGGCTTCCGAAAAAAGTTTAGCGGTGGTCGATTTTCCCATTCCAATCGATCCGGTTAGCCCGAGTATCAGCATTTCAGACTTCCCGACATCACAGAGACAGCAGCCCTTGGCTGCGCAGAAAAGCAAGCAGCGGCAGCAACGGCAAGCCCAGAATGGTAAAATGATCGCCCTCGATCCGGCTGAACAGATGGACGCCAAGTCCTTCAAGCTGATACGCGCCCACGCTCGTCGTGACTGCGTCGCCGGCGACGTCCAGATAAGCCTCGATCGTATCCTCGCTCAGGTCTCGCATCGTCATGCGCGCGACCGAGACGTCTTCAAAGATCGGTATGCCATCGCGCACGACCGCAACAGCAGCATGCAATACGTGAGTCCGGCCGGACAGTGCGCGCAGATGTTCCACTGCTCCTTCACGTCCGGCTGGCTTGTTGAACAGGAGGCCATTGCATTCAAGCGTCTGATCCGCCCCGATGACATAGCGGCCGGGCGAACGCAGCGAAACAGAACGAGCTTTTTCGTAAGCCAGACGAGCAGCGATCTCGCTCGCGACAGTCAGGCCGGAGTTTTGCTGAATGGCGCGCTCATCGATCGTGGCTGGTTGTGCCTCGAATGATAAACCCGCATTGGCCAGCAGTGTCTGACGCACCTGGCTTTGCGACGCCAGTATCAAGGGCTTTCGTTCGCGCCACACTGCCATAGCCGGCCTTACTCAGGTCGCCGCTGCCGTTGCCGATCGGCAAACAGCTTCATGATCGCAGCGGCTGTTTCTTCGATCGATCGGCGCGTCACATCGAGCTGGACCCAGCCGTGCTTCGCACTGAGGCGTCGCGCATGGGTCACCTCGTCAGCAACCGACTGGCGATCGATATAAGTGTCATTGCCGGGTCCCGACCCAATGCTCAATAGCCGGTTTTGCCGGACCTGAATGAGACGCTCAGGTGAGGCATGAAGGCTGACAACCAAGGGCTTTTTCAGCGACTCCAAGGCGAGTGGAATCGCGATGCCTGGCACCAGCGGTACGTTCGCTGTCCGGATGCCCCGGTTGGCAAGATAGATCGACGTCGGCGTTTTCGATGTGCGCGACACACCCACCAGAACGACGTCCGCCTCCTCCAGACCTTCAACGTGCTGTCCGTCGTCATGCATCATCGAATAGTTGAGGGCATCGATACGTTTGAAATATTCAGCATTCAACGTGTGCTGGGCGCCGACGCGTCCCGTCGTTGCTGCACCAAGGTAAGCTTGAAACAGCTGCATCACCGGTCCGATGATCGAGAGGCTCGGACTGTTGATTTCCTGACACTTGGCCTCAAGACGCGCGACCAGATCCTTTTCCAGGAGCGTGAACAAAACGATTCCAGGCGCCTCTTCGATTTCCGCCAGAACACGATCAAGCTGCTTCTGGCTGCGCACCAACGGGTAGACATGCTCGACAGGCGTGACATTGGCATATTGCGCGGCCACCGCGCGCGACACCGTGATCAGCGTTTCACCGGTCGAATCGGACACCAGATGAAGATGAAAATAGCTGCCGGTGATGGGCACCATGATCCTGTATATCCTGTGAATCGCTGTGGAGCCTGAGCCGCGATATGGCGCATCCGGTAAAGGCCCCGGGATAACCAGGATTTTTCTTCACAGGTGTCGTGAAGGGAAAAGTCCGTCGATCGCCGACAATGATAGTGGGGTTATGTGGACTTGTCTCTGGATAATCACAAGCGAACTACGCGCAAGTATCTGAGGTTGTGATGATCTCTGGGTCTGTGACCGAGCGCGACGGATCGCTGTGCAGTGTGGAATATGCTCTGGAAAAGAAAGGACAACGTTGCGCTGGCCCAATTCACTGTCACTTAGACTCAAACCTAAGAATCTAAAATTATTATTTTAGAAAAGAGTCGCTTGCGGATATCTCCTCGATCAGGTCTCTATCCATCACCGGAGCAACGCTGAAGCTCGTCAAGCGTTCCAGCAAATTGACCGTGATCAAAACCGAGCGAGACGGCCAATGTACGAATGGATCAAAGCTTTCCACGTGATCGCCGTCATCTCTTGGATGGCAGGGATGCTCTATTTGCCACGGCTGTTTGTCTATCACTGCGATGCCGAGATCGGATCGAAGCAATCCGAGACGTTCAAGGTGATGGAACGTCGGCTTCTGAAAGCGATCATCAATCCTGCGATGGCCTTGACCTGGTTGTTGGGCTTGTACCTGGTCTGGGCCGGTCACTGGTATCTGGCGGGATGGTTTCACGCCAAGCTGTTCCTCGTCCTCGTGCTGTCAGGCGTGCATGGCTTTTTTTCTCGCTGCGTTCGCGAATTTGCCAATGACCGCAACACGCATAGTCAGAAATTCTATAGGATTATCAATGAAGTACCAACGGCGATAATGATCGGTATCGTGATCTTGGTCATCGTAAAACCGTTTTGACCGGCCATACGCCATCAGGACCTCCTTGCGCACACCCGGTCGATTTTCTATATTGGCGATATCCCACCCCACGCAGGCGGATGTGGTTGCGCTCCGGTTTTTCTGTTGAACCGGCCACCACGTCAGGTTTGAAGCCTTTTCGGCACCTTCCTCGCTCAAGACCTGCGGACTTTCCTTTCGGTTGTCGTCCGCATTTTCTTAAAGCCACCTCGCAATCCCCCTCAAGTTTTTCCACAGGACCATCCCAATGCGGGAAATGAAACTTCAAGACCTCAAGGCCAAGACTCCAGCCGAACTCGTATCGTTCGCGGAAGAACTTGGGGTCGAAAACGCTAGCACCATGCGCAAGCAGGAGCTGATGTTTGCTATTCTCAAACAGCTGGCTATCCAGGAAACCGATATCATCGGTGAAGGCGTCGTCGAGGTTCTCTCCGACGGCTTCGGCTTCCTGCGCTCACCCGACGCCAACTACTTGCCGGGCCCGGACGATATCTACGTCTCGCCCTCGCAGATCCGCCGCTTCGGCCTGCGGACCGGCGATACCATCGAAGGCCACATCCGCAGCCCGAAGGAAGGCGAACGCTATTTCGCGCTGCTGAAGGTCAATACGCTCAATTTCGAAGATCCGGAGAAGTCGAAGCACAAGGTCAACTTCGACAACCTAACGCCACTGTTTCCCGATCAACGTTTCCGGCTCGAGCTGGAAGACCCGACCCGCAAGGATTTGTCGGCGCGGGTCATCGATATTGTTGCTCCAATTGGCAAAGGCCAGCGCGCGCTGATCGTGGCGCCGCCGCGCACCGGCAAGACCGTGCTGATGCAGAACATCGCTCACTCCATCACGGCGAATCATCCGGAATGCTATCTGATCGTTCTGCTGATCGACGAACGTCCGGAGGAAGTCACGGACATGCAGCGTTCGGTGAAGGGTGAAGTTGTATCTTCCACCTTCGACGAGCCGGCGGTGCGTCACGTCCAGGTCGCCGAGATGGTCATTGAGAAGGCCAAGCGGCTGGTTGAGCATGGCCGGGATGTGGTGATCCTGCTCGACTCGATTACGCGTCTGGGCCGCGCCTACAACACCGTGGTGCCGTCATCAGGCAAGGTGTTGACCGGCGGTGTCGATGCCAATGCGCTGCAACGCCCGAAGCGCTTCTTCGGCGCCGCGCGCAACATCGAGGAAGGCGGGTCGCTGACCATCATCGCGACTGCGCTGGTCGATACCGGCAGCCGCATGGACGAAGTGATCTTTGAAGAGTTCAAGGGCACCGGCAACTCGGAACTTATCCTCGACCGCAAAGTATCCGACAAACGCACCTTCCCGGCGATCGACATTTCGCGCTCGGGCACGCGCAAGGAAGAACTCATCACCGATCCGCAGTTGCTCAAGAAGATGTACGTGCTGCGACGCATCCTCAACCCGATGGGCACTATGGATGCGATCGACTTCCTGCTCGATAAATTGCGCAACACCAAGAACAACTCGGAATTCTTCGAATCGATGAACACCTGAGAACAGAAAAGCTCGCAGTCTATGATGCGAGTTTTTTCAGTGCTTGTTTTGTGAGGCCGGACGTTACAAACGTCCGGCCTTGCTGTTTTTGCGCTATCGCTTCCGCAAATTGGCGCGCGAGAGCTGGCTAAGATTCGAACAGCCCATCAGACGCATGTCGCGTTCGATCTCGGTCCTGAGTTGTTGAAGGGCGCGTTCGACACCAGGCTGGCCTGCGGCTGCCAACGGATAAAGATAATAACGCCCAAGACCGACGGCCTTGGCTCCCATCGATAATGCTTTCAGAACATGGGTGCCGCGCTGAATGCCGCCGTCGACGATCACATCGATCCGGTCGCTGACAGCGTCGACGATTTCAGCGAGCTGATCAAAGCCGGCACGTGACCCGTCGAGTTGCCGGCCACCATGGTTGGAAATAATGATACCGGTGCAGCCGATCTCGACGGCACGCTTGGCATCCTCGACCGACATCACACCCTTGAGGCAGAATTGGCCTGACCAGTGCTGGACCATTTCCGCAACGTCGTTCCAGGTCATCGATGGATCGAGCATTTCGGTGAAATAGCGGCTGATCGATAACGCGCCGCCGTCCATGCGGATGTGCTCATCGAGCTGCGGCAGTTTGAATCGCTCATGGGTCAGATAGTTGATGGCCCAGGCCGGCTTGATGGCAAACTGAGTCATGCCGCCGAGCGTGAGCCTGAAGGGAATCGAAAAGCCTGTGCGTTTGTCCCGTTCGCGGTTGCCGCCGGTGATGCTATCCACGGTGAGCATCATGACCTGGACGCCGGCGTCCTTGGCCCGCTGCATCATCGCCCGGTTCAGTCCGCGATCGCGATGGAAATAGAACTGGTAAACTTGCGGTCCGGCGTAGGTCTTGCGCAGCTCTTCCATGCTCACGGTACCGAGAGACGATACGCCGAACATGGTGCCGAGTTTGGCGGCCGCCGCGGCGACGGCCCGCTCGCCTTGATGGTGAAACAGTCGTTGCAGCGCCGTGGGTGAGCAATAGAACGGGACGGCAAGCTTCTGGCCCATGATCTCGACCGACGTGTCGACGTTCTCGACACCACAGAGAACGCTCGGCACGAGGTCCCACTCTTCGAAGCTGGTGGTATTCCGGCGCAGCGTGGTTTCGTCCTCTGCACCGCCGTCGATGTAATCGAAGATTGGCCCCGGCAAGCGACTGCGCGCGAGCCGCCTAAAATCGTGAAAGTTGTGGCAGTCGGTCAGGCGCATCGGTTGGCCTCACGCTTGCTTTGTCGGGAGATGATCGTCGTTACCGACGTAACAATGACGAAGTTAACACGAGCCCGGCAACTTGTCCTTTGGTCGAGTGCGGGCTCTGAAAAGCCTGCGCTCGCGATCTCCATCGCTGTCAGGACTGGGCCCGATTGACGAGAGCCGCAAGGGCACTTGGCTCAGTCATGGGAAGCGAGCAACTCTGGTTGCGGCAGACAAAGGCTGCGGCACCCTCCACGGCACTGGCCTTGGTGCGTGCGGGATGATTGGCCGGTAATGCATCCGCGCGCGGTACATGCAGCACGATGCTTGTGGCGTGGGGCAGTTTCCGTGCAACGCCGAGCAGTGCGTGGGCTTTGGCTCCCTCGCCGACCACGACGATCTCCGCGCCAGTCAGATAGAGATCGAGCGCGTTGAGCAGCGACAGGTGCCCGAATACATTTTCGGCGGCGCGCGGCAGTAACGAACCGAACAGAGCGTCGAGTTTATCGCGCCACGTTGAATCGCCGGTCAATACCGCGAGGCGCACGAGATTTTGCGCGATCAATCCGGTGTGATTGGGGATGGCATCGTCGATCGTGGAATGCGGCCGCACGATCAGCCCTTCGGCATCGTCTGATGTGAGATAATAGCCGCCGTGTTCGGCGTCGGCGTAATGGGTGTCCAGCGTGACCTGCCAATGCAGCGCGTGCTCCAAAAAGGCGTTATCGTTAGTGGCTTCAAACAATGCAAGCGCGGCGCGGGTCATCGCGGCATAGTCGGATGCCAGCGCAGGAATGAGCAGTCGGCCTTCCCGCCAGGAATGACCGAGCCGTCTGTCGCGGGTCATCGATGTTGCGACGAGGTTGAAGGCCGTACGCGCTAAATCCAGCCAATCCGGTTGGCCGAAGACGATAGCTGCGTGCGCCAGCGCTGCGATCATCAAGCCGTTCCAGTCGGCAAGAACCTTGTCATCTAGCCCAGGCCGAACCCGGCCCGCGCGCCGCGCCAACAGCTTCTTGCGCAGTTCATGCATTTGAGCGCTGTTGTCGTTTCCAAGGTTGAGGCTTTTCAGGCGATTCGGAATGTTGTGACTTTCGAAGTTGCCGGTGGCGGTGATGTCATATCGCGCGGCGAAATCTGCAGCATCCCTGGTGCCCAACGCCTCTTCGATTTCGGCCAGTGACCAGACGTAGAACTTCCCTTCCTCGCCTTCGGAGTCCGCGTCGAGAGATGAGGCGAAGGCACCCTCGCCTGTCAGCATCTCCCGGCGCAGCCAGTCGACGGTCTCGATGGCGCGCTCGCGA
>JBEPUM010000070.1:0-16257 GCA_041691515.1 Pseudomonadota bacterium
TAGCGGGCCGGAATGAGGTTCATGGGTGGATTGCCGATGAAGCCGGCGATGTCGATGGAATTCGGCCGGGCGAACACTTCCGCGGGCGTTCCGATCTGCTGGATCTCGCCGGCCATGAAGACTGCCATGCGATCCGCAAGCGTCATCGCCTCTTCCTGATCGTGGGTAACGTAGACGGCGGTGACGCCGAGCGATCGCTGCAGCTTCTTCAGTTCGGCCCGGGTTTCCAGCCGAAGTTTGGCATCGAGATTGGAGAGCGGTTCATCGAGCAGGAACAGCCGAGCTTTTCGGACGATCGCGCGCGCAAGGGCGCAACGCTGCTGCTGGCCACCCGAGAGCTGGCCCGGCTTGCGTTCGAGAAGATGCTCGATCTTCACCTTGCGCGCGGCGTCGAGCACCGCGGGGCCGATCTCCGCCTTCGGGAGTTTCGCCATCTCCAGCGGGAAGGCGATGTTCTCCGCAACCGTCATGTGCGGATAGAGCGCGTAGCTCTGGAACACCATGGCGATGTCGCGGTCGCGGGCATCGGTGGACGTTACGTCCCTGTCGTCGATCAAAACCCGGCCTGCGGTCGGTGCGTCCAAACCTGCCAGAATGCGCAGCGTGGTGCTCTTGCCTGAGCCGGAGGGACCGAGCAGCGCGAAGAATTCACCCGGTTTGATGTCGAAGCTGACGCTCTTCAACGCAGCGAACTCGCCATGCATCTTGACGATATCGCGAAAACTGACTTGACCACGGCCGCTCATCGACGTCCCCCGCCCTTGACGGCGCCGACCGTCAGCCCCTTCACGATATGCTTTTGTGCGACGACGCCGAGCACGACCACGGGCAACATCGCAAGCACCGAGACAGCCGCGAGCTTGGCCCACAGCGTCTGCTCGACGGAAATGAAGTTGAACATGGCGACCGTCACCGGGCGTACGGTGTTGCCACTCAGGACCACGGCAAACAGAAACTCGTTCCACGCATTGAGGAACACGAACACGACGGTCACCGCGATGCCGCCGCGAACCTGCGGAATGATAATGCGCCACAACGTGCGCAACCGGCTCGCGCCATCGAGATAGGCGGCTTCCTCCATCTCGAAGGGAATATCTTCGAAATAGGAAACCAGCAGCCAGATCGCAAAGGGCAGCGAGAACGACAGATAGATCAGGATGATGCCCTGGTAGGTGTCGATCCAGCCGATATTCCGCAGCACCAGGAAGTAGGGGATGATGATGCCGACCGGCGGCAGCATTTGTGTCGCCAGCACATAGAAGCCTGCGAATTTCTTGCCGCGGAAGCGTAGCCGCGCCAATGCATAGGCGGCCGGGATCGCCATCAGCATGGTCACGACCGTGGTGCCCACCGAAATGATGGCGCTGGACACGAGGTTGGGCAGGATCGATCCGGAGCCAAACAGCACGTCGCGATAGGCGCTGAGCGTTGGCGAGAAGATGAGCTTGGGCGGGTAGGCGAGCACGTCGGAATCGGTCTTGAGCGAGTTCAGCACGCTCCAGAGGATCGGGAAGGCCCAGGCGAGCAGAAACGCCAGCGAAATGGCGAGCACAGCGGCCGTGCGAAGGCGTCTTGCGCTCATTTCGCTCTCCGCAACGCAAACAGGATGCCGGAAATGATGATCGTGACAATCAGGAGGGCTACGGCGAGCGCCGAGCCATAGCCGATGGACAGTTCGGTGAAGGATTTTCGATACGCGTACAGATTCAAGATTTCGGTCGCGGTACCCGGACCGCCCGCCGTGACGGTGAAGATCGCCGCGAATGCCGTCAAAGCGACCATGGTTCGCATGATGATGACCATGACGATGGCTGGGCGCAGCAGCGGCAGGGTGATGCGCCGGAAACGCTGCCATGCCGTTGCGCGATCGAGGCGCGCGGCTTCGTAAATATCTTCGGGAAGCGAGGCCAGCGAAGCGAGCAGCACCATGAATGCAAACGGCGTCCATTGCCAGGTGTGAATCGCGATCACCGAGACCATCGCAAGGACGGGATCGCCGAGCCAGTTCTGGCTGCCGAGGCCCGCATTGATCGAAAGGAAGTCGACGATGCCGAACTCCGGAGCCAGCATGAACGTTCGCCAGATCATGCCGACCACAGCCGGTGAGAGCACCACCGGCAGGATGGCGATGAGCCGGAACCAGCCTTGGCCGCGCTTCATGTCCATGACCAGCAAAGCGAGCGCCAGCCCGATCGCGACCTGTAATGCGACGGTCGAACTCGTATAGATCAAGCTTACGAGTAACGATGACCAGAAGCGGTCGTCGGTGAGCAATACCCGATAGTTCTCGAACCCGACGAAGCCGTTCGTGAACGGCATCGCGAGATCCATCCGGAATGCGCTTGTCCAGATCAGGAACATCAGCGGAAATGTCGTGGTGGCAAGAAGCGCGAGAAACGCCGGTGCAAGCAAAGCTGCCGCGAACCGGCGTTCGCGCTTTGCCAACGCGTGGCCGAAATCTTCAGTTCCGATTCCGGCCGCCGCGATCGCTGTCGGAGCCATGGCTCAGCCGCGCATCATCGGCTCGATGCGGCGCTGCGCCTCGTCAAGAGCGGCTTTGACCGTAGCCTGACCGGACAGCGCCGATTGGATCGCCGTCGCCATGGTGTCGCCGATCGCCGGCCATTGCGGCACACGCGGACGCCAGTCGACATCGGTGTCGTCCTGCAAGGCCTGCATCGTCGCTTCCACGAAATTCGGTCCGAAGCCGTTCATCAGCTTGATGTAGTCCGGATCCTTCCAGATCGAGGTGCGATTGACGCCGGACCGCTTGGTCGGGCCCGCGAAGCGATGGGCCGTGCGCGCTTGCGTCTCAGCGCTCGCCGCCCACTGAATGAACAGCCACGTCGCCTTCTTCTTCTTGTCGGACAATGCGGCGTTGATCGGAAAGCCCCAGTTCCAGATCGAGGTGGTGCGTTTGCCCGAAGGACCCTTCGGCCAGCGTGCGTAGGCAACCTTGCCGATGATCTTGGACTTCTGTGGATTGTTGATGACCGACGCCGAGGAATGCGCGTCGATATAGCTTGCAACGGTGCCTTGCGAGAAGGCGTCGGCAATGTCGGGCCAATTCCAGTTGGCGGCCGCCGTCGGCGCATATTTTTTCATGAGGTCGACATACCAGGCCAATGCAGCCTCGGCTTCCGGACCATTGACGGTCAGCTTGCCGCCCTTCATCCAATCGCCGCCGAACTCCCGGAAGATCGATGGATAGATGTACATGTTCTGACCGGCGCCTGCGACGCCGCGCAGCGCGGCACCCCAGATACGGTCATTCGGAGCATTCAGCGCGGCCGCATTTGCGACGTAGGCCTCGAGCGTATCCGCAGGTTTCAATCCCTTGGCGTCGTAGAGGTCTTTCCGATAAACCTGAATGGTGACTTCGCCGTCATACGGCATGCCATAGAGCTTGCCTCCGATGCCGTTGGCGCTTCGCCAGGCCGGGATGATGTCGTCGAAGTTGAACCACGATGAATCGGTCAGCGACTTGTCGTTGAGATATGTGTCGAGCGGCTCGACCCATTTGTTCGCGGCGTAGAGCGCATAGTACATCGGGTCCGCGGCATGCGTCGCGTACGTGCCGGTCTTCGACGTCAGATCGATGACGCTCTTCTGCCGGATCTGCGCCGGTGGGATTTTCTCGAACCTGACATCGATGCCAGTGAGCGCCTTGAACTGAGGTCCAAGCGCGATCAGGTTTTCGAAATAGCTGGCCGGAATAACCGCGACCGTGATGGTTTCGCCGGATGCCTGCTGCCAGTCGATCTTCGCCGATTTATACGGAGCGAGATCGGCATCCTGCGCTGCGGCCTGCCGAAGAACTGCGGGCGCAAACGTTGCCAGAGCAGCTGCGGCGGTTCCTGTCTTGAGAAGCGTTCGTCGTGTCGGCGTAAATGACGTCATGCTGTCCTCCCAAAATCCGGTCCTTGGAGGCCGGTTAGTTAGAACATTTGCTCAAATGTTATAACATGTCAATCGGGCGGTCCGGATTCATTGCGGAGAGGCCGCTGCACGGTCTCCGCGATCGATCGCCGCCAACATGAGACTCGCGCCAAACGCACCAGTTTCTATTTCGGCAAGATCGCTTTGAACCAATTGGAAACTGCCGGCCGTCGTCGCGGCTGCACGGCAGATACCACGGCTTGGTGCTTGGCGCTCCATTTCTCCGGTGTTACCGATATCGGGTCAGGCATCGGAGAATGGATTCAAGATGGACAACCGCAGCGACATTTGGCGTAGCGTCGACGCGATCAAGACGCGTTTCATCGCTCTCAGCGACAACGTCTGGGCGATGCCTGAAGTGTGTTATACGGAGGCGCGTTCCTCCGCGGAACATCTCGCCGAGCTGCGCCACCAGGGCTTTCGCATTACCGAGAATGTTGCAGACATTCCCACCGCGCTGATGGGCGAATGGGGTGAGGGCGGCCCCGTTATTGCGTTTCTCGGTGAGTACGACGCGCTGCCTGGCCTTAGTCAGGAAGCGGGCGTGGCGGAGGCTCGTCCTGTGGAGACGGGCGGCCATGGTCATGGCTGCGGCCACAACCTGCTTGGTTCGGCCGCGTTGCTCGCCGCCACGGCGATGAAGGACTGGCTTGCCGATCGCAAGGCGCCCGGACGTGTGCGCTATTACGGCTGCCCTGCGGAAGAAGGCGGCGCGGCCAAGGCATTCATGGTGCGCACCGGGGCTTTCAGCGACGTCGATATCGCCTTGACCTGGCATCCTCACAGCTTCTGGGAAGTGGCGGTGACGCCTTCGCTTGCAAACACGCGCGCCGATTTTGTTTTCACAGGGCGCACCTCGCACGCCGCCGCTTCGCCCCACCTCGGCCGCAGCGCACTGGATGCGGTGGAGCTGATGAATGTCGGCGTGAACTACATGCGCGAGCATATGCCGAGCGACGCCCGCATCCATTATGCCGTGCTCGATACGGGCGGGATCGCTCCCAATGTGGTGCAAGCCCACGCTCGTGTCCGCTATTCGATCCGCGCACGCGATCTGCCAGGCATGAACGAATTGGTGGAGCGTGTTCAAAAGGTCGCGCAAGGCGCGGCGCTGATGACCGAAACACAGGTGGAGATGCGGGTCATTTCCGCCGTCTCCAACATTTTGCCCAACAGCCCGCTTGAGCAAAGGCTTCACCGCGTCATGGAAGAACTGGGGCCACCGCATTTCGACGCGGACGACGAAGATTTCGCCAGCAGGATCCGCGCGACCTTGACGGAGAAGGACATCGCTTCCGTCTATTATGCCATCGGCATGGATCCCACCGATCGACCGCTGGCGGATTTTCTCGTGCCGCTTGATGTGAAGCGCAATCCGCTGGTTGGCTCGACCGATGTGGGCGATGTGAGCTGGGTCGTTCCGACCGCTCAGGTCCATGCGCCGACGGTCGCCATCGGCACGCCGTTTCACACCTGGCAGGTTGTCGCGCAGGGCAAGAGCCCGGCCGCCCACAAGGCCATGGTGCAGGCGGCAAAGGCCATGGCAGGGCTCGCTGTCGAGGCGCTGATGGACCCGGCGCTGATTGCCGCGGCCAAAGCAGATCTCAAAAAGCGCACGGCTCGAACGCCCTATGTCAGCCCGCTGCCTGACAATGTGAGCCCGCCGCTCGATATGTCTGTGGCCTGATCGCCGACCTCTGAACAAAGTTTTTGCAGTGCGGTCTTTTGGAACGCAGGCCTAACAGCCCAAAAGACGGAACGGCTGCCGAAGCCGTGTGCGACGGACACGGCCTTTGCCCAAGCATCGACCATAATCCTATACGGGGCGGGATTACTAAAGGTTGACCGCAGGGGCGATCGGTGTGCCATCCTGCTGTCAGGGACATTTGGCGCGGCTGCCTGCGGCCGCCCGCAACCAGACCACAACCAGATGAGGCAACGATGCGGGACACTGAATTGCGAGCGATGATCGACGGGGTGAAGAACGGTCGCATGGATCGGCGCGTCTTCATTCAACGCATGATCGGTTTGGGTCTTAGCGCACCCCTGGCGACGCAGATTCTCGCCATCGGCGGCGTGGCAATGGCGCAGAGCCCGTCGCCCTACAAGCCGACCAAACGCGGTGGTGGGGGTCCGCTGAAGCTGCTCTGGTGGCAGGGACCGACCTTGCTCAATCCGCATTTTGCGACGGGTACCAAAGATCAGGACGGGTCACGCCTTTTCTATGAGCCGTTCGCCAGTTGGGATGCAGACGGTAACCTCAATCCGATTCTCGCGGCTGAAATCCCGTCGACCCAGAACGGCGGCCTTGCTGCCGACGGCAAATCGGTCACCTGGAAACTCAAGCCTGGCGTGAAATGGCACGACGGCAAACCATTCACTGCCGACGACGCGGTGTTCACCTGGGAATACGCCAACGACCCCGCCACCGCGGCGGTGAGTATCGCGGTTTATCGCGACCTCAAGGTCGAAAAGGTTGACGATCATACCGTCCGGATCCTGTTCGACAAGCCAACTCCGTTTTGGGCCAATGCGTTTGTCGGCGCGTATGGCTGCATCCTTCCCAAGCACCTGATCGCCGATTACAAGGGCGGCAAATCCCGCGAGGCCCCGACCAATCTGGCGCCCGTGGGTACAGGTCCTTACAAGTTCGCCGAATTCAAGCCGGGCGATCTCGTTCGTGGCGTAATCAACCCTGACTACCACATGCCTAACCGTCCCTATTTCGACACCGTCGAAATGAAAGGGGGCGGCGATGCGGTCTCGGCCGCACGCGCCGTGATCCAGACAGGCGAATATGACTATGCCTGGAACATGCAGGTCGAAGACGAAGTGCTGCTGCGCCTCGAAAAGGGCGGCAAGGGCAAGACTGTTTACGCGACCGGCGGCGATATCGAGTTCATTGCGCTCAACAGCACCGATCCCAATACCGAGGTCGACGGCGAGCGCTCCAGCATGAAAACGACGCACCCGCTGCTCTCCGATCCGGCTGTGCGCAAGGCCATTGCCTTGCTCGTCGATCGCGACGCCGTTCAGAAGCACATCTACGGCCGCGCCGGGCTGACCTCGGCCAACTACCTGAATGGTCCCCCGCGTTTTGTTTCCAAGAACACAAGTTGGGAATTCAGCATCGAAAAGGCGATCAAGCTCCTGGACGATGCCGGCTGGAAGCCCGGGTCTGACGGTGTCCGCGCCAAGGACGGTAAGAAGCTGAAGATGCTTTACCAGACTTCAATCAACGCGCCGCGCCAGAAGACCCAGGCGATTGTCAAGCAAGCCTGCCAGAAGGCGGGCATCGAACTCGAACTGAAATCGGTCGTTGCCTCGGTCTTCTTCTCGTCGGATGTGGCCAACCCGGATACCTATTCCAAGTTCTATTCCGACCTCGAGGAGTTTCAGATCCCGATGACGCAACCGGATCCTGCGCTGCACATGAAGCGCTATATCTCGGCAAACGTCGCCACCAAGGCGAACAAGTGGCAAGGGCAGAACTTTCCGCGATGGGTCAACAAGGATTACGACAAGGTGATCGAGACGGCGGAGACGGAGATCGATCCGGTGAAACGCGCCGGGCTCTATATCAAGGCCAATGACCTGCTCTGGGAGGATACGGTGTTCGTTCCCGTGCTCCATCGCCTCAAGGTCGGCGCCTCGGCCAAAAACCTGAAGCCGGTAATCAGCGGCTGGGCCAACGACACCGACAACATCCAGGACTGGTATCGGGAGACTTGACGGCTGGCGTGGTCGGGATTGTTCGTTCATGAGGCAATATATCCTGCGTCGCCTGTTGATCGCCGTTCCGAGTCTGCTCGGCATTTCACTGGTGCTGTTTACTGTTCTCGCGCTTGCGCCCGGTGACCCGTTCTCGGATCTGGCGACAAATCCGAACGTACCGCCCGAAGTGGGTCTCGCACTTCGGGCGAAGTTCGGTCTCGACGATCCGATCTACCTTCGCTACTTCCATTGGCTTGCTGCGATGGCGCACGGCGACTGGGGTTTTTCCTTCGTCAGCCGCGTGAACGTGGATACGCTCATTCTCCAGCGGTTGCCGACCACGCTTTATGTGATCGGCTCGGCACAGCTAATTGCGCTCCTGATTGCGATCCCGGTCGGCGTCTATGCGGCCACCAGGCCTTATTCGATATTCGATCAGATCGCCAACACGTTCGCCTTCATCGGCTTTTCGCTGCCGACCTTCTTCACCGGCATCCTGTTCATCCTGATTTTTTCGATAAAACTGGACTGGTTGCCGTTCGTCTATTCGACCGACCTCAACGGGACGGGCTTGGCCAGGCTCGGCGAACAGATCAGGCAGGCCATCATGCCCGTGATGGTGCTTGCCCTGTTTCAGGCAGCTTCCATGACCCGCTTCGTGCGTTCGGCCATGCTGGATGTGATCCGCCTCGATTACGTGACGACGGCTCGCGCCAAGGGGCTGGGGCAGAGGAGAGTCATCGTCACCCATGTGATGCGCAACGCCATGATACCGGTCGTCACCTTGATCGCGTTGCAGATACCCGCCGTGTTTGGCGGAGCCATCGTCACCGAGCAGATCTTCCGGATTCCCGGCATCGGCTCGCTGCTGATTTCATCCATTCTTTCCAACGACACGCCGGTCGTGATGGCGGTGACCTTCGTATTCGCTTGCCTTGTGGTCTTCTTCAACCTCATTGCGGATGTTCTGTATGGCTGGCTTGACCCTCGCATCTCCCTCCGCTGAACGCCGCAGCTATTCGCCCCGGCGCGAGATGTGGCGGCGTTATCGCCGTCACAAGCTCGCGGTGGTTAGCGCGGTCCTGTTGTTTATTCTGGTCACTGCGGTGGTATTCGGCCCCTTCCTCTGGCGCGTCTCCATCAACGATATCGATTTCAATGCGACCCTTCAGGGCCCTTCGCTCGCCCATCCCTTCGGTACGGACGATCTGGGGCAGGATCTCCTCGCCCGCATGATCTATGGCGGTCGCATTTCGCTCGCTGTGGGCCTTGCCGCGATGATGGTCTCAGTGATTGTCGGCACCTTGGTCGGCGCGCTCGCCGGCATGTCGCGCGGCGCGCTCGGGCACGGGCTGATGTGGCTCACCGATCTGTTCCTTTCGCTGCCGCAATTGCCGCTGCTGCTGCTCCTGATCTACCTGTTCCGCGACGGGCTCAAAGCAGCGTTCGGCCCCGAGGGCGGCATTTTCATCCTCATCGTGCTGGTGATTGGTGGATTGCGCTGGATGCCGGTCGCCCGCCTCGTGCGGGCCCAGTTTCTCTCGCTGCGCGAGAAGGAGTTTGTTGAAGCCGCTCGCGCGCTCGGTGCCAGTCCGCTGCGGCAGGTGGTCCGGCATATTCTCCCCAATGCGCTCGGACCTGTGATCATTGCCGGAACGATCGATGTCGCGGCCGCCATCATCGCCGAATCGACGCTCTCTTTTCTGGGTCTGGGCTTTCCGCCGGATACCCCGACCTGGGGGCGCCTGCTTTTCGACGCCAAGGACTATCTCGACATTTCCGCGCATTGGGCCTTGTTTCCCGGTGCGGCGATCTTCATCGCGGTGGTGGCCATCAATTTCATCGGCGATGGCCTGCGCGATGCCCTCGATGCGCGGCGGGTGATCTGATGGCGCCGTTGCTCGAAATAAAATCCCTGAAGACCCACTTTGCCACCGACGACGGAATCGTCCAGGCGGTCGACGGCGTCGACATCACCATCAACAAGGGCGAGACGCTATGTGTGGTGGGCGAGTCCGGCTGCGGCAAGACCGTCACAGCCATGTCGATTCTGAAGCTGATTGCGATGCCGCCGGGCCGCATCGTTGAAGGCCAGATCATGTTTCAGGGTCGTGACCTCGTGCAGCTTAGCAGCAGCGAACTGGACGAGGTCCGGGCCAAGGAGATCGGCTTCATCTTCCAGGAGCCGATGACGTCGCTGAACCCGGTTCTGACGATCGGCGAGCAGATCGCCGAAAGCCTGCGGCGCCATGAGGGCCTATCCCGAAAGGACGCGCTGTCACGCACCATCGAGATGCTGAAGCTCGTGCAGATTCCAAATGCGGAAACGCGCGTGCATGATTATCCGCACCAGTTCTCTGGCGGCATGCGTCAACGCGTCGTGATCGCCATGGCGCTTGCCTGCAAGCCCAAGCTCGTCATCGCCGATGAACCTACCACGGCGCTCGACGTCACCATCCAGGCGCAAATTCTCGATTTGTTGCAGG
The DNA here is from genome assembly GCA_041691515.1 of Pseudomonadota bacterium. Lineage (GTDB taxonomy): Bacteria > Pseudomonadota > Alphaproteobacteria > Rhizobiales > Xanthobacteraceae > Nitrobacter. The sequence continues at coordinate 10,140 of JBEPUM010000070.1, forward strand.
ACATGAAGGAACGCTTCGGCATGGCGGTGATGCTGATCACCCATGCGATGGGCGTCGTGGCTGAAACGGCGCAGCGGGTGGCGGTCATGTATGCCGGCAAGATCGTCGAAGAGGCAAGCGTCGACAGACTGTTCGAACACCCGAGCCATCCCTATACGCAGGGTCTGATCCGCTCCATTCCGCGGATCGATCTGGACAGCGCGCATAAGAGCCGGCTGGAGACCATCGGCGGCTCGGTGCCGATCCTGATCAACCCCGCGCCCGGTTGCCGGTTCGCGCCGCGCTGCCGCTACGCCATGAGCATCTGCACCGAAGTCGAGCCGCTGTTGCGTGAGATTGCGCCCGGCCATCGCATGGCCTGTCATTTGGGAGCGGCGCCATGAGCGAGCCCTTGCTGCGCGTCAGCAATCTCACAAAATATTTTCCCGTCACGGGTGGCCTGTTGTCGCGTGAGGTCGGACGCGTCCATGCGGTCGATGGCGTGTCCTTCACGATTGACCGTGGAGAAACGCTGGGACTGGTCGGTGAATCCGGCTGCGGCAAGTCTACCACTGGCCGCTGCATCCTGCGCCTGATCGAACCTACGTCCGGCGACATCACATTTGAGGGGCAGGATGTACGCGGGCTCGGCAACAACAGCTTGCGCGCCTTGAGGCGCAAGATGCAGATCGTGTTCCAGGACCCCTTTGCCTCGCTCAATCCGCGCATGACCGTCGGAGCAACCCTCAGCGAGGCTCTGATCATTCACGGCCTCGCCGCTTCGGCGAAGGAACGGGATGATCGGATAGCGAGCCTGCTGGTCAAGGTGGGGTTGAAGGGCGAGCATATGCGCCGGTATCCGCACGAATTTTCCGGAGGCCAGCGCCAGCGCATTGTCATCGCGCGTGCGCTCGCAGTGGAACCGAAGCTCATCATCTGCGACGAGCCGGTTTCAGCGCTGGACGTCTCCATTCAGGCGCAAGTGATCAACCTTCTGCAGGATTTGCAGAGCGAACTGCAACTCACCTATCTTTTCGTGGCTCACGATCTCTCTGTGGTGGAGCATATCTCGGACCGCGTGGCGGTGATGTATCTGGGGCGCATCGTCGAACTCGCCAAGGCCAGTGACCTCTATCGAAATCCGCTGCACCCTTACACGCAAGCGCTGCTTTCCGCCGTGCCGGTGCCCGACCCGAAGGTGAAACGCAAAAGAATTCGTTTGCAGGGTGATGTGCCAAGCCCGATGAATCCGCCCGCGGGCTGCCATTTTCATACGCGTTGCCCCATGGCCGAGCCGCGCTGTTCGCAAACCGCTCCTGAATTGAAACAAGGTCAGGATGGGCATTTCGTGGCCTGTCACTTGGTCTGAGCCGTCGCGCGAGACCAGAACAAGCAGTTATCGACGGCGATAAACTGGCTCAATGACAATGCGGGACAGACGGCACACGCCGCCGCTGCTATGCCCCGTCCTGGAAGACGACCGGCTGCGCACCGTCCCACAGCACCTTTTTGCCGAGCGCGGGGAGCTGGTCCAGCCCGGATGTCAGTGTGATGAAGTGATTGCCGGCAAGCTGGCCCATCTTGCTCGCGAAGTGCACGCCGCCATAGGCCAGCAGGATTTCGGTTTCGCTGATGCCGCCGGGATAGAGGATGATCTGACCGGGCGCGGGATAGCTGGTGTGATTTTCGTAGCCGACGCCGAATTTCAGATCGCCGAGCGGGATCCAGACGCCTTCGCCGCTCCAGCGCACGTGAATGACCTTGCTCGCGAACGGCAGATGCTTTCGGAAAGCCGCGCAGGTCTTTGGCGCGAGCTCCTCTTCAAAGCGCGCATCAAACGAAAACGGGCCGGCGATGATGCGAAGCTGGGTCATCTGGAAGGCTCCTTCGAAGGTCGCGCTGTCATCGTTTCGGATATCACGGCTTCCCGGCTTTCGGAACTTCTCGCGCGAAGGCGTTGCGGTTCGATAAATCTTTCTCGACTTTGCCCGATTCAGCCTCAAAATATGGCTTGATAGACTTATATATCCGCGGACAGTTTTAAGAGATGGCACCGAGAGCAACAGGAGAGGGTCGGACATGACAGCTTCAACCGAACGCGCGGTCCTTGCCGGGGGCTGCTTCTGGGGGATGCAGGATCTGATACGCCGGTATCCCGGCGTGAAGTCGACCCGGGTGGGGTACACCGGCGGCGAGGTGGCGAATGCGACCTATCGCAATCACGGCAATCATGCCGAGGCCATCGAAATCAGCTTCGATCCCCAGGTGATCAGCTTCCGGCAACTGCTGGAATTCTTTTTCCAGATCCACGATCCGAGCACACCGAACCGTCAGGGCAATGACCGGGGCGCAAGTTATCGCTCCGCGATCTTCTACACCAGCGACGAGCAGAAGCGGATCGCGGAAGACACCATCGCCGATGTCGATGCGTCCGGTCTGTGGCCGGGCAAGGTCGTCACCGAGCTTGCGCCGGTCGGACCGTTCTGGGACGCCGAGCCCGAGCATCAGGATTACCTCGAGCATTTTCCGGACGGCTACACGTGTCACTTTGTACGGCCGAACTGGAAATTGCCGCGCCGGCAGGAAGCCGGTCAGGCGATGGCCAGCGGAGCTCGCTAGCGAACGACTCCACTTTGATCGTTTGCTTCCTGGCCTGAGGGATCGCGCCGGCAACGGCACAGCTTTTCGCTCGGCCCAACATCATCGTCATCAAGTTTGAACGGCGGTGCGCGGAGGTTCTGCGCGCTGACAGCGCGTTCGCGCGTCATGCGCGACCAGGACACCGTTCCGGGCGCGAATGCTTCTGTCCACATATTGGACAGATTTTTCTTTATTAGGAATTTAATGGACAATAATCTGCGGCTATACCATTAATGAGGCATGAGCTCCCCCAAGCGCCAACCAACCTTCATTCAGTCGCTGTCCGCAGAAGCCGTGCTGGCTGAAAGTGCCGGAGACGCGGCGTTTGCCACGACCCTTGCGAAAGGGCTCGTGGTGCTCGAGGCCTTCAAGGCGGCGACGCCTTTGCTCGGCAACATGGAGTTGTCGGCACGCACCGGAATTCCAAGGCCGACAGTCGCGCGACTGACGCACACGCTCGCGGAGCTCGGGTATCTTCGTTACGATCCGGAACTTGCGAAATACCGTCTCGGCGCTCGCGGGCTGCTGATGGTTCACCCGCTGCTGGCGGAAATGCAATTCCGGCAACTTGCCCGGCCGCTGATGCAGGATCTCGCTGCGAGCGTGCGCGGCACTGTTTCGATCGGTCTGCTCGACGGCACGGCGACGATCTATGTGGAGACGGCGCGATCGGGAGACGTCGGGCCGCATTACCCCGATATCGGTTTGCCGATTCCCGTCGTCGCGACGGCCATGGGCCGCGCCGCGGCCGCGATATTGCCTGCCGCGCAGTCCGCACTGCTCGAACAGCGGATCAAGAAAGACAATCCCGATCTGTGGTCCCTCCATCGCGACAATTATCGCACCGGAATCCGCCACTGCGCGGAGCGCGGATTCTGCACTTGCTTTGGCGAGTACATGACGTCGATCCATGCGGTCGGGGCGCCGCTGTTTCATTCACGCACGTTGAAGCAGACCTTCTCGATCAATTGCGGAATCCCCGCCTACCGCTTGCAGCCCGGGCAGCTCGAATCCGAAATCGGTCCGCGCATCGCCGCTCTCGCCGCCAGCATTCGCTCGCTGGTCAACGAAGCCGACCCAGTGATCGAGCCTCGCGAAGAAGAGGCTGCGATGTGATCCGGAATCCATCCAAGTACTGACGCGGAAAAACAAAAACGAAAGCCACGAGGGAGCAGACCATGGCAGGATCAAACAATCGGCGGAAGTCCGTTGCCGACGCGTCACGCAGCGCTGCGACAGTTGGCGGGCTGACACGCCGGACCTTGCTGGGCGCGATGGCTGCCGGCCTTTCTGTGGGCTCCGGCTATCCGGCGTCTGCCGATGATAAATGGCCATCGCGCGTCGTGAAGCTCGTCTGCACGTACGCTGCGGGCGGTTCGAGCGATATCTCGTTGCGCATCGTGGCCGAGCAGCTTGAGCGCCGTCTGGGACAAAAGTTCATCGTCGAGAACAAGCCGGGCGCGAGTACGCGCATCGCCAACGAATCCGTCGCGCGCGCCGCGCCGGATGGCTACACGTTTCTCTATGCTGCCGCGCCCTATGCGACGGTCGAATCCCTGTTTGGCAAGCTGCCGTACGATCCGCACAAGGATCTGAAGCCGGTCGCGATGGCCATGTTCGCGCCGCTCTTCCTGATCGTGAATGCGGATGCTCCTTACAAGACCCTCAAGGAGTTCATCGCCTATGGCAAATCCCAGCCCAACGGGTTGACGTTCGGTTCTCCGGCCGCCGGCTCGCAACCTCATCTTGCGATCGAGCTGTTGCTCAAATCCGCAGGCGTCAAGGGCGTCGCGGTCCAATTCCGAGGCGATGCGCCGTCCTATACCGAGCTGCTCGCTGGCCGCATCGACGCGACGCTTACCGCGATCAGCACGGCGCTGCCGTATGTCGAGACCGGAAAACTTCGCGTGTTGGGCGCGGCGTCGGCCGAGCGCAGCGCGGTCTATCCCGAAGCACCAACCCTGCGCGAGCAGGGCTATCCCGATGTGGTCGCGACCGGCTGGTACGGATTCCTGGCGCCGGGCGTCACGCCTGCTCCAATCATCGACCGTTTTCAGAGCGCGGTACTGGAAGTCCTTACCGATCCCGACGTGAAGAAGAAGCTGCTGGTTCAGGGACTGGACGTTCACGGCACCGACGGAACCGCCTTCGGCAAGTTCATCGATGATGAGAGCGCCAAGTGGGGCAAGGTGATCAAGGACGCCGGGATCAAAGCCGCCGGATGAGCGCCTTCAACGACAAAACGTAACGCAGGAACAGAACGAGGACAGGACTCGATGAGGGACGATTTTCTTGAGTTGATCGCGGCATCCGCGATCGCCGCGGTGCTGTCGGTTTCGCCCGCGCATGCGCAGAAGAAATACGACACCGGCGCCAGCGATACGGAAATCAAGATCGGACAGACCGTGCCGTTCAGCGGACCGGCATCGGCCTATGCAACGATCGGCAAGGCGCAGGCCGCCTATATGAAAATGATCAACGATCAGGGCGGCGTGAACGGACGCAAGATCAACCTGATCCAGTACGACGACGCCTACAGCCCGCCAAAGACGGTGGAGCAGGTGCGCAGGCTGGTCGAAAGCGACGAAGTCCTGCTTACGTTCCAGATCATCGGTACGCCGCCGAATGCTGCCATCCAGAAATACCTCAACGCCAAGAAGGTCCCGCAGCTGTTCGCAGCCACCGGCGCGTCCAAATTCACGGATCCAAAACACTTTCCGTGGACGATGGGATTCAATCCGAGCTACTTCGTGGAAGGCCGCATCTACGGCCAGTACATCCTGAAGGAACATCCGAACGCCAAGGTTGGAATCCTCTATCAGAACGACGACCTCGGCAAAGATTATCTCAACGGCATCAAAGCCGGGCTCGGCGATAAGGCCGCGAAGATGGTAGTGGCCGAAGCGTCCTATGAGGTCTCCGAGCCGACGATCGATTCCCAGATCCTCAAGATCAAGGATTCCGGCGCGGACCTGTTTTTCAGCGCATCGACGCCCAAGCAGGCCGCGCAGGGCATCAAGAAGATCGCCGAACTGGGCTGGCATCCGATCCAGATCCTCGACATCAACGCCACCTCTGTGGGCGCGGTGATGAAGCCCGCAGGTCTTGAAGCCTCCAAGGGCGTGATCAGCGTCGGTTATGTCAAAGATCCTGCCGATACGACATGGAAGGACGATCCGGGCAACACGCACTATCTCGCGTTCATGCAGAAGTATTATCCCGAGGGCGACAAGGATTCGAGCTTCAACGTCTATGGCTACATCACGGCGCAGCTTCTGGTGAAGGTGCTGCAACAATGCGGAGACGATCTCACCCGCGATAACGTGCTGAAGCAGGCGACGCATCTTACCAATGTGGACCTCGACATGTTTCTGCCCGGCATCAGCGTCACCACCACGCCGACAGACTATCGCGTCAACAAGCAATTCCAGATGGCGCGGTTCAATGGCGAACGCTGGGAGCGATACGGCTCGATCATCACCGACGCGGCCAAGGAATA
>JBEPUM010000071.1:0-16148 GCA_041691515.1 Pseudomonadota bacterium
TCGCGCTCCCACACCGGCCAGTGATGCTGCCCGATCAGCACGTCGGCCTTGTCGCCGAAATTGGCGAGCGCCACGTCGATATACCGCGACCACGCGCGGGAATCGCGCACCTCGGCGCCGCGGAACGGCAGCAGGTTGTGAAAATTGTGAACCGAGTTCTCCGCCATGTTGAGGCAGTTGAACGCCGGATAGAACATGTGCATTTCCGCCGGCGCCTCGCTGTCCGGCGCCATCAGGAACACGATCTCCACGCCATCGACGGTGCGGGTTTCGAAATCGCGGCTGATCAGATCGGTCGGCGCGATCAGCGTTACCGATCCGCTCGACAGCGTCTTGCCGAGCCCGGCATCGACCTGCCCGCGCTCGCCCTTCGGCAGCAGCACGCCGAACTGATACTGCGCCCGCCGCACCATCGCGGCACCCGCGAGCACATTCTCCTGCGCGATCGCCTCGACAAATCCTTCCGGCGCAATCACCGGCACCTTGCCGCTGGCGACGTCGTCGACATTGGTGACGCCCTTCACGCCGCCCCAGTGGTCGGTGTGCGAGTGGGTGTAGATCACGGCCGTGACCGGCTTCTTGCCGCGATGCTTGAAGTAGAGTTCGAGTCCCGCGCGCGCGGGCTCGATCGATACCAGCGGATCGATCACGATCACGCCGGTCTTGCCCTCGATCAGGGTCATGTTGGAAATGTCGAAGCCCCTGACCTGATAGATGCCGGGGACGACCTCGAACAGGCCATGCCGGCAATTGAGTTGCGACTGCCGCCACAGGCTGGGATTGACGGTCGGCGGCGCGGTATCGCTTTTAAGAAAATCGTAGACCGCCATGGTCCAGACTGCACGGCCTGCGTCGTTCTGGATCACCGCGTCCGGCAGGCTGCCGACGAAGCCGCGTTCGGCATCGGTAAAATCCTGACGGTTTGAAAAGGGAAGCTCGCGGAGTACGACAGCGTTGGCAGCAGCCACCGATGGTTCGGCATCATTTTGTGCGGGCATGGCTTCCTCCGTCTTCATGGGGTTGCCATTTAGACCGATAATTTCGCCGCTGTCGAACTGACATTACCCTTTTTCGTGCACTCCGCCTTGTCCAGCGCCGCCTGGATCGCAGCGAAGCGTTCATCGACTTCGCCGCGCATCTCCGTATGGGTGAACACATAGAATTCGTCCTCGCGAATTGCAGCGAGAGCTCGCGCGGCGACAACGGCCGGATCGAGTCCGGCTCCCGACAGTTGTGCGAGGCGAACTGCGAGCTGACCAGCGGCGCTTGTGGGATCTGGTGGCCGCGACACGCCATAGCGCTCCGGCCGGTTGCGTGCGCTCTCGCTGATGCGGGTCCGCACGAATCCCGGACACAGCACACTCACACCGATACCAAGAGGCTTGAGTTCGTAAGCCAATCCTTCCGACATGGCGACGACTGCATATTTGCTGGTCGTATAGGGGCTCAGTCTAGACCCGCTCTGCAACCCGGCCATAGACGCGGTGTTGACGATATGACCGCCCTCACCGTGACTGCGGATGTGCGGAAGAAAAGCGTGGATGCCGTGAAGAACGCCCATCAGATTGACGTCGAGTACCCATCGCCAATTGTCGAGCGAGATGTTGTCGATGCCGCTGCCTCCGGCGACACCGGCGTTGTTGCAAACCACATGAACATTTCCGAATGTGTCGAACGACGTCTGCGCTGCCCGCGCGACGCTGGCGGGATCAGCGACGTCACAAATCACGCTGCGCACCGCGGGTCCGGCGCCATTCAGGCTCTTGACCGCAGCCGCCAGCGCATCCGCCTCGATGTCGGCGAGCATCACATTCATGCCGGCGTCCGCAAACGCGCGGCCAAGCGCGAGGCCGATCCCCTCGGCGCCGCCGGTCACGAATGCTGTCTTGCCGGCAAAGTTCCGCATGATCCTGCGCTCCGATTTGGAAGGAGCGTACCATCTCGCCGGTTGAACAGCCAAACTACAGGGGCTACTGGAATGAAATGCCGGGCGATATCTATCCGGTGCCGAGATAGACCTTTTGCACCTGCGGATCTTCCGCGAGATCAGCGGCCGTGCCCGACAGCACGCTTTTTCCGACCTGCAGCACGGTCGCAAAATCCGAAACCTCCAACGCCAGCTCGATCGACTGTTCGGCCAGCAGGATGGTCAGGCCTTCCTTATGCAGAGCGCCGAAGGTGTCATACATCGACTCGACAATCGCCGGCGCAAGACCGAGCGATGGTTCGTCGAGCATCAGCAACTTTGGATCGCTCATCAACGCCCGGCCAACCGCGAGCATCTGGCGTTCGCCGCCGGACATCGTCCCCGCGCGCTGGTTGCGCCGCTCGGCCAGTTTCGGAAACACCTCGTAGACGCGATCAAGCAGCGTTTTGACACGGGCCTTGTCGCGGAGTGGCGTGGCGCCGAGCAGAAGGTTGTTCTCCACGCTCTGCTGCACAAACAGCCGCCAGCCTTCCGGCGACAATGCAAGTCCCTTCCGCACAATCGCAAATGCCGGCTGTCCGTCGATGCGCTCGCCGCGAAAGGTGATCGCGCCGCCATGCACCGGTATCAGTCCCGCGATTGCATTCAGCGTCGTGGTCTTGCCGCCGCCGTTGGAGCCGAGCAAGGCCACCACGCTGCCCTCCGGGACATCCAGCGACACATCGGAGACGCCGATCAGATCGCCGTAGCGGACTTCCAGATGTTCGATCTTCAACAGCGGCGCCGTCATGTCGCGGGCCCGCCCATCAGTTCGACGGGTGTATGTCCCGCGGCGGCCTTGGCAGCGCGCTTGCCGAGATAGGCCTCGATGACTGCCGGATTGCGCGTCACGTCGCGCGGGGTACCGCTGGCGATTTCCTTGCCTTGATGGAACACCATCACCCGCGTCGTCAGCGACATGATGACTTCCATGATGTGCTCAACGATCACGAGCGTGATGCCCGATGCGTGAATTTTGCGGACGAGGTCGATCGCGAGTTGCACCTCACGCTGCGTCAGACCCGCCATGGCTTCGTCGAGCAGCAGCACCTTGGGTTTTGTTGCAAGCGCGCGCGCGATCTCAAGCCGCTTGCGCCCTGGTGTTCCCAGCGACTTGGCAGGCGTATCCGCCAGCCCGGTCATTCCGACCTGTTCAAGCACGGCTCTCGCTTTGGCTTCGGCTTCAGCGCGGTGCGGTGTCCGGAGAAACGCGCCGATCATCACGTTCTCGAGTACCGACATGCCCTCGAACGTCAGCGGCACCTGAAAGGTTCGCGCGAGACCGAGCTGTACACGCTCTTCGGGCACCATGCGCGTGATATCGCGGCCCTCAAACAGCACCGTGCCGGATGTCGAGACCAGATCGCCCGTCAGACAATTGAAAAAGGTCGATTTGCCGGCACCGTTGGGACCGATCAATCCAAGAATGTCGCCCTGCTCCAGCGTCACGGATGCCGCATCGACGGCCTTGAAACTGCCGAAAGCCTTGGTGATGTCGCGCGCTTCAAGGAGCATGAGACGCTCTTTCCACGGACGATCGTCTGCCCCGTCGCTGCGCCCAGATTCTGTTCACCAGCGTCAGGATGCCGCCGGGCTGGAAGCGCGCGATCAGCATGATGATGGCGCCATAAACCACGAAGGTCAGGCCCGCGCCTTTGCCGCCGAGCAGGTTATTGGAGATTTCCTCCAGTGGCACCAGAATCGCCGCACCGACCAGCGGTCCGAACAAAAGACCTGCGCCACCGAGCGCCGCCATGATCAGCATCTTGACGGAGACCAGAATGCCGAGCCCGGATTCCGGATCGATGAAGCCGAACATCATCGCATAGAGCGAACCGCCCACGCTGGTGAGCGCTGCGCTGAGCATGAACGCATAGAGCTTGATTCGGCTCGCCCGCGCCCCGAGCGAGCGGGCCGCACGTTCGGAATCCTTGATTGCGCGGAGATAGAAGCCGATCCGGCTGTTGGTCATCCGCCAAGTAATCCAGAGCGTTACGATCAGCACGACGAGAAACAGATAGTAGTACGGCAGCGAGGACGTGAACGAGACGTCGAAAACATTTCTCGGCACGGTCGGGCCGCTCAGGCCGACGGCAGCGCCGAGGTAATCGACATTCGTCACGATCAGCCGAACCAGTTCGGAGACAGCGATCGTCGCCATGCTGAAGTAATGGCCGGACAACCGAAGCGTCGGAACGCCGATCACGGCGGCAATCAGCACGCTCGCGACGATGCCGACGGGAATGCCGATCAGCGGCGACAGCGCAAAGTGCGCGTAGGCGCCCATCGCGGCATAGGCGCCGCAACCGAAGAACACCACGTGTCCTACCGACACCTGCCCTGCGTAACCTCCGACGATATTCCAGGCCGACGCGATGATGGCATAGAGCAGGATCAGCGCGCCGAGGCGCTGCTGAAACGGCGTTGTGAACAGCAGCGGATATGCGATCACCAGCACCAGCACCACTAAAGGCCACAGAAACCGACGCATCACATCTTGCCCATCAGGCCCTGCGGCCGGAACCAGAGAACGCAGAGGAACAGCGAATAGACCACGATGTCCTTGTAGACCGCGCCGATCCAGTACGCCGACAGCGACTCGATGACTCCGATCAGAAGACCCGCGACGAGCGCGCCGGGAATGCTGCCGAAGCCGCCCAGCGACACCGTGACGAACGCAACGATCGCCAGCGTTTCACCGACGGTTGGCGCGATGTAAAAAAAGGTCGCGATCAGCGCGCCCGCTATGCCGGTGGCAGCCGCCGCAATCGCCCAGGCGATGGCCTGCATGGTGTCAGGACGAATGCCCATCAGTTGCGCCGCCGTCGAGTCCTCCGCGACCGCCAGCATCTTCGAGCCGAGCGAGGTCCGTGTCAGCAGCAGATGCAGGCCCCATGTCACCACGAGCGCCACTACGCCGGCCAGCAGACGCGACGCTTGAATGCGAATGCCGAAGACGTCGAAAGTGCCGCCGACGATGTTTTCCGGCAGCGTCATGAAATTGGCGCCGAACGCCCAGAACACCGAATAGCGCAGCAGCAGCGCAAGCCCGAACGTGCCGAGAATCTGCGCCAGCATCGGGCCCTTCATGACGCTGCGGATCAGCCCGAAGTAGACGATGACGCCGACGGTCGCGAGCACCAGCGCCGCGATCGGCACGCCGAGCAACGGTCCGGCGCCGAACAGCGTGTAGACCACAAACGCCACGTACATGCCGAGCATGACGAAGTCGCCGTGAGCGAAGTTGATGATGTTCATCATCCCCCAGATCAGCGTCAGGCCGGAGGAGAACAAGGCATAGACGGCGCCGAGCAACAAACCGCCGACGATCACCTGAACAAGGATAGTAGACATGCCAGCCGCACGTTCTGTGAGTTAGGTCGGTAAGGGCGGCTCAATGAGCCGCCCTTGGGTGTCACCAGCCCTTGTAGGGCATCACGGGAGCCTTCGCCGCGTTGGCTTTCGGCCACACTGCGACATAATGCTCGCCGTCCTGCAACTGGATCACGACGCCCGATGCCAGCGTGTTCTGGCCCTTGTCATCGAACTTGACGCCCTTGTAGCCGATCATCAGCTGATCGGCCTTGAGATCGGTCGCCTTAAGAGCCGCCTGGATTTTGGCCGGCTCGGTCGATCCCGCACGATTGATGGCGTCAGCCAGCACGAAGAAAGCCTGCATCTGGCGCGCAGCGGTGTCATCCATGTCGTCGCCGCTCTTCTTCTTGTACAGATCGTTGACGATGTAGGTCACCGAACCCGGCGCGCCGAGACTCCACGAGGAGCGATTGAACACGCCCTGCGAAATCTTGCCGACCGCTTTGATGAAAGACGGATCGGAGAAGCCGGAGTCGTCGGCGATGATCATTGGCGGCTTGTAATCGAGCGACTGCATGGTTTTGGCGAACAGGATCGCATCGGAGGTGTAGCTGACCATGATGACGACGTCGGGCTTCTTCTCCTTGAGCTGGAGAACCTGGCTCTGCACGTCGGTCGTATTGGCGGAATAGGCAATATCGAGCGCAATCGGCTGACCGTTCGCCTTGAACGCCGAGGAGATGACGCTTGCAACCGAGGTACCGTATTCGGTGTTCTCATGGACGATCGCGACGCTGTCGGTCTTGGCGCCCGCAGCTTTCATGTCCTGGAGGAAGTCGTGATAGAGCTTTGCGAAGTCGGACGCGACCGGTGTCGTCCGGAAGAACCACTTGAAGCCGCGCTCGGTCAGGTTGGCGGCGACCGATTCACCGTTGACGAAAGGAATGCCGTATTTTTCCGCGATCGCGCTCGCCGTCAGCGTGATGCCGGATTGATAAGCACCCGTGAGCGCAACGACCTTCTCCTCGGTGATCAGCCGAAGCGCCTGGTTCTGACCGGTGGCAGGGCTTCCCTGATTGTCGGCAAACACCACGTCGAGCTTGGCGCCGCCGAGGCCCGAAAGTCCGGCGTCCTTCGCGAGCGGGAAATTACCCAGCTCGGGATGAGCGTTGTTGATGATATCAAGCGCGGTTTCGATCGCAGCCTTGGCGTGAACGCCGGCGCTCGCGGCATTGCCGCTCAATGGAAAGACTGCGCCGATCTTGACGACCTTGTCCTGCGCATAAGCTGTGCCGGCCAAAGCGGCGACAATAGAGGCCGCACAAAGCAGGCCCGCGACTCGACTAAATTTCATGCTGATGATCTCCGAAGACGTTCCCACCCGTTAAGACATCGAGTCCGTCTCGTGCCAGGCACATACGGCTCGTCGTTCTTTGTTTTAGGAAAATACCATCGCATGCCGGTCCATTCGCGGCAAGTTAGCCTCATGGCACGACGCCAGCACCAATGCGACCTCGGGCGCAGTTTCAACATCGCGCAGTTCGGAATGGATCAAGTGAGAAACACGTCGCTGGAATCCGCGACAGCGAACGCCCGATCCGCCCACCTGCCTGCCTTGTTGCTTGCCTTGGGTTTGCCGCAACGAAATCGCGGCCTCCCTCACCCGCGCGCTTGCCAAAACGGGGAGCGAACGAGTAGAAGGACCCACGTTTGCCGGACCGCGTTGGTACCGCGGCCGAAAGAATGCCCTAAAGCGTTGCAAATGCTGACTAAAATTTGGGGAATGGTGTAACGGTAGCACAACAGACTCTGACTCTGTTTGTCTAGGTTCGAATCCTAGTTCCCCAGCCAATACATAAATAAAATCAATATCTTATAAGATAAAACGGGGCTCCTCGCCTCATCGCGTATTGGCGGGCGCATCAATGTGCCAGAGGTCGGCGCGCCAGCGCAGCGCAATTGCCCCAATCAGCAGCAAGCCAACGATCGCGAACAACGTTGCGGTCGCAACGAATCCGATTCTCTCGATCAGATTTCCCGCCGCCAGCAATCCGAGCGGCAGGCTGTAGATCGCAAGCATGCGGACGCCCATCACCCGGCCTCGGAAATGCTCGCTAGCGGTGCGCAAAATAAGAACCAGCACCGATATCATGCTGAGGCTCTGAGCAAATCCCGCGAGCAGCAGGAACGCCATCGCGAAAGGCACTGTGTGCACCTGCGCAAACGCCAGCAGCATGCAGTACCACATGGCGGTCCCGACAATCATGAGTCGCGCGACAGGAACGCCGCGCGTCATGCTCATGAGGATGGATGCGATGAGCGAGCCGATCGCGAAACTCGCCGACAGATATCCAAGGCCCGTCTGATCCGTACCGTACACTTCTTTGGCAATGTAGGGCAGCAGACCATTGGAGAGCGGAAAAGCCGTCATGTTGGCCAGAAATGCCACCCACATCGCCGCTTGCATCAGCGGACTGGTCCAAACGTAAGTTACGCCCTCCTTCAAATCGCGTAGCGGAGATTTTCGCAATGCGCCGCTTCTGGCTTCATCCACCAGCTGCGGCCTGGACGGGATGACCACGCAAAGCGTCAGCAGTGTGCTCACGCCATACAGGATGGCGATCGCAATATAAGCGGGTCCTATGCCGAGCGCGGCAAACAACCCGGCGCCCGTCAGCGCTCCTGCGATGCGCGCGGTATCCATGGTGGTTCGCGAAACGCTCATTGCTCCGAGCAGGAGCTCGTGCGGCACGATGGTGGCAACAAGCGCGCCGCGCACGCCAATGTCGGACGGGCGCACGAGCCCCATCAGCGTTGCAATGACAAAAACATGGACAGGTCTCAACACGCCGGTGAGCGCGAGCATCATCAGCGTCGCCGACAGAAGCGTGTAGATTGACCGCATTCCTGCCAGCAGGTTGCGATGACCGATGCGATCGCCCAAAACTCCGAGCAGTGGAGCAATCAGCGTTCCAATGTAGGTCAATGACGCAAAAACAGTGAGCAGCAGGACAGATCCTGTCGCGACCAGGATGTACCAGCCGAGAATGAGCGTCTCCATTTCGAACGCCCACGACGTGAACAAATCGGCCGGCCACTGAAAGCGGTAGTTGCGGACGCGAAACGGCGCCAGCGCGGAGGGCCGTCCGAGCGCGCTCAAAATATCTTGCCGCGACTCATCGCGTTCGCCCCTGATCAGTTTCTTGTTGCGCCAGATTTATCGCCTCGGGCTGGCCGGGGCCAGTGCCCGCAATTGACCGTCCCTGGTTTGATCCTGCTTACCTCTTCCAGCGTTAGTAAACGAACGCTTAAACCACCTCACCCGCGCGGCGTTGCGAGATTTCACAGCGGTCAGATTCTTCAATAGAAACAGTGGGAAACATAAGCAGGTATCGCGGTGCAACCCCACCGCGCATCGGAACGCTTCCGCACGGTTATCCCAATACCGTCCGGCTTAACAGTTTTTGCAGTAACGGCCTGCAATAGTCGCAGAAGCAGCAGCAGAAGCAGCCGCCCAAGAAACGCGATTAACGAAATGCTCAATTCGACCTCTGCAATCTCCTTCGGGCGCGTGATCTCCGTACGCGGGTCACTCGCGCGCGTGGGTATCCTTCCCACCGGCCGTATGTCGCCCGCAGAGGCCCGCGCCACCGTCGGCAGGTTTGTGAGCCTTCGCAGCGGGACCTCCACCATCGTCGCCATGATCACGGAAGTCTCCTGTGAGCATTTGCCGACTTCCGACCAATACATCGCGAGCGCATCTGTCGATCTGCTCGGTGAAATCCTCGACAGTGCAGGTCCACGCCCTCGTTTCCAGCGCGGCGTCACAAACTATCCAGCGATCGGCGATGCGGCAGAGCTGATTACCAATCAGGAGCTGCGCACGGTCTATGCGCCGAGCGGCTCGGATCAGATCAACGTCGGTACGTTACAGCAGGATCAGTCGGTCACGGCTTACGTCGACATCGAGGAAATGCTCAGCAAGCACTTCGCCGTGCTGGGAAGCACCGGCGTCGGCAAATCGAGCGGCGTTTCCCTGCTTCTCAACGAGATCCTGAAATCGCGGCCCAATCTCCGGATCTTCCTGCTCGACGTTCACAACGAGTACGGCCGGTGCTTCGGCGAGCGCTCGCTCGTGCTCAATCCGAGAAATCTGAAGCTGCCGTTCTGGCTGTTCAATTTCGAGGAAATCGTCGACGTCCTGTTTGCGGGCCGCCCCGGCGTGCCGGAAGAGCTCGATATCCTTGCCGAAGTCATTCCGATGGCGAAGGGTATCTATACCCAATATCAGAACACCGATCGTGTCGGCCTCAAGCGTATCGACCCCAAGAGCGTCGGCTACACCGCCGACACGCCGGTGCCCTATCGCCTGGTCGACATGATTTCACTGATCGACGAGCGCATGGGCAAGCTCGAGAACCGCTCGTCGCGCATCGTCTATCACAAGCTGATCTCGCGCATCGAAACCGTGCGAAACGATCCGCGCTACGCCTTCATGTTCGACAATGCGAACGTCGGCGGCGATACCATGGCTGAAGTCATCAGCCTGCTGTTTCGTTTGCCTGCCAACGGCCGGCCGATGACCATCATGCAACTGGCCGGCTTCCCCGCGGAAGTCGTCGACTCCGTGGTATCGGTTCTTTGCCGCATGGCCTTCGACTTCGGTTTGTGGAGCGACGGCGTTTCGCCGCTACTGTTCGTTTGCGAGGAAGCGCATCGCTACGCGTCCGCCGATCGCAACATCGGCTTTGGCCCCACGCGCAAAGCCATATCCCGCATCGCCAAGGAAGGCCGAAAGTACGGCGTCTATCTGGGATTGGTAACGCAGCGCCCCGCCGAACTCGACGCGACCATCATTTCCCAGTGCAACACGCTGTTCACGATGCGTCTCGCCAACGATCGCGACCAGGCGCTGTTACGTTCGGCGGTTTCCGACGCGGCCGCGAACCTGCTGTCATTCGTACCGTCGCTTGGAACTCGCGAAGTCCTCGCCTTCGGTGAAGGCGTCGCGCTTCCGACCCGGCTGCGTTTCAAGGAAGTCCCCGCGCATCAGTTACCGCGCAGCGAAGCCACGATCTCGACCGTGCCATCCGCCAGCAGCGGCCACGATATGCATTTCGTCGGCGCCGTCCTCGAGCGCTGGCGCGGCGCGACCTCGCATCGCGACGTACCCAACGATCCCGGCATCATGGAACGGCCGGTTGCGCGCACGCTGGATGCGCCGATGCTTCAGCCGTCGCTGGGTCTCGATCCCGACCGCTTCTCGCTCCTGAAGAAGCCCCTGCGCTAACGCATCTTCTTTCAGACCGAGCGTTCATCCTCTATGATCCAGTATGGATTACAGAGGACACGCTCATGACTCCGCCGAATGCCGGACGCTTCCCGACACCCAATCTAGCCGAGCTACCCGACGATATTCGCACGCGCATTCTAGCTGTTCAGGAAAAGTCCGGATTCGTTCCCAACGTATTCCTGACGCTGGCTTACCGTCCCGACGAATTCCGCGCGTTTTTCGCCTACCATGATGCGCTGATGGACAAGGACAGCGGCCTGACAAAAGCCGAACGCGAAATGATCGTGGTCGCAACCAGCATTGCCAACCAATGCCAGTATTGCGTAGTAGCGCATGGCGCGATCCTTCGCATCCGCGCCAAGAATCCGCTGATCGCCGATCAGATCGCAGCAAATTATCGGAAAGCCGACATCACTCCGCGCCAGAAGGCGATGCTCGATTTCGCAATGAAGGTCAGCGCGGAGGCTCACAAGGTCACGGACGCGGACTTCTCGGATCTGGCCAGCCATGGTTTCAGCAATGACGATATCTGGGATATCGCCGCGGTCGCCGCGTTTTTCGGACTGTCGAACCGGATCGCCAACGTCAGCAATATGCGTCCCAACGATGAGTTCTACCTGTTGGGACGCTTGCCTAAATAAGCTGCATCGAGACATCGTATCGTCTGCGCGGCAAGAATGCAGACGAGCGCGTGGTTTGGAATGGCCGACTAGCAGCACCCGCCAGACCTCGTCTGACACCTAAATTTTTGCATGCGCGCTATGATGACTTTCTGTGTGAGGCGCGCGCGTAACGTGATAAAAGCATGTCGGAGTTCGCGGACCGGGTACCGATGAAAACACAGCGGCCCATGATGTCGGAGGAAGAGCACGTCGTGCTCCAGTTCCGGCCGCGCGAGTTGGCCGGGCTGCCTGAACAGCGGATCGCGGCAAATGCCGTCAACACTCGTGCGCTGCACGAGCCCAACGATCTGTCGCGTTATGAACAGCCTCGGGAGCAGCCGGATGACTTTCGTCACCGGATGCTGGCAAATGCAGCCGCGTTTGCCTTCACGGTTGCACTGACCGCCGTCGGACTATGGCTGGCCGTGAGCATCGCCGACTTGCGCAGCACTCAGGATTGCGCCCTGATGGGGCTCCGGAATTGCGCGCATATTTCAGCGCCGCAAGAATAGAAACCGCCGTGATTCGCTGCCGAATGCGGTTCCGCGGCAGGGCCAGCGCCATTGAACTCGGGACGGCGCTCCGATATATGGGCACTCGGCTCCATATGACGGGCCGGGTGTTGCGGGGGCGACGCCTCTGTCGCGCGCCAACATGGCATTTATCTTCAATATATCAAAGGCTTAATGATGTCCTCCACATTCGATCAGGTCGCCACCATTATCGCGGAAACCTGCGACATCCCACGCGACACGATCACGCCCGAGAGCCACGCCATTGATGATTTGGGGATCGACAGCCTGGACTTCCTCGATATCGCTTTCGCGATCGACAAGGCGTTCGGCATCAAGCTGCCGCTGGAGAAGTGGACCCAAGAGGTCAACGACGGCAAGGCGACCACCGAGCAGTACTTCGTCCTGAAAAACCTCAGCGCGCGCATCGACGAGTTGGTCGCCGCCAAGGGCGCGTAATCACGCGGCCATGGATCTCGCATACTTTCACCTGATCGACCGCATTACCGATCTCAATATCGACGAGAAAACAATCGCGGTTGAGGCTCAGGTACCTCAGCAAAACACGATCTTCGAGGGCCACTTCCCCGGATATCCGCTGATGCCGGGCGTTCTGTTGATCGAGTCGATGGCGCAGACGTCGGGCTGGTTGCTGATCGCCCTGATGAAGTTCGAGCGCATGCCGTTTCTCGCCGCGGTCAAGGAAGCCAAGATGCGAACTTTTGTGACTCCCGGCGAACTCCTGAGTATCGAAGCAAGTATCGTTCACGAAGGTTCCGGTTACGCAATCACCCAGGCCAAAGTCAGTGTCGGCGGCAAACCGCGGTGCAACGCAACGATCACGTTTGGCATCGCCTCCTTCCCCAACGCGGATTTGCGCGGACACATGGAAGTCATGGCGAAGCGTATCGGCTTCCCACAGCAGGTAATCGCTCATGGCTGACAACCCGTTGAGTTCGACGCCGATTGAAGCCTGGATCACCGGTATTGGCCTTGCCACATCTCTCGGAGAAGGTCCTGTCGCGCACTGGGATGCACTGAATCAGCGGCGTATCAACGTCGATGAGAAGGGCTTCGCACCCTACATCGTCCATCCGCTCGCGCCCGTCAGCTTCGATACCCAGATCCCTAAAAAAGGCGACCAGCGCCAGATGGAAGCCTGGCAGCGCATCGGAACCTACGCCGCGGGACTGGCGCTTGATTCGGCGGGCATCAAAGGCAATGCGGATATTCTGGCGCGGATGGACATGATCGTCGCCGCCGGTGGTGGCGAGCGCGATCTTGCCGTCGATGCCGGAATCCTCAACGCAGAGGCCAAGGGCAACTCCGCGCCGGGCTTCTTGAACGAACGGCTGATGAACGACCTGCGGCCGACACTCTTTCTGGCGCAGTTGTCCAACCTTCTCGCCGGCAACATTGCCATCGTTCACGGCGTCACCGGCTCGTCGCGCACCTTCATGGGTGAGGAAGCAGCCGGCGTTGATGCGGCGCGCATCGCGCTTGCACGTATCGCCGCCGGTCAAAGCGACATCGCCCTTGTCGGCGCCGCCCATAACGGCGAGCGAAAGGATCTGCTCGTCCTTTACGAATTCGGCGACTTCAATCTGAAACAGAAATTCGCGTCGGTCTGGGAGCGCGAGAAAAATAACGGCTTCGCCCTCGGATCCGGCGGCGCTTTTCTGGTGATCGAATCACGTGCGCACGCGGAAGCCCGTGGCGCGAAACCGTTTGCGCGCTTGACCAACGTCGTTGCCGATCAAGCGCGCCGCAAACACCCCGGTGACATCACATCGACACTGGAATCGCTGTGGTCAAAGCTCGGCAGCCGCGCCGATGGCACTGCGATCATCACGGGTGCAACCGGTGCCGAGCCGGTCACATCGGAAGAGCGCGCATTCCTTCGCGCGCATTCGGATTTACCGGTCCGCGCGACTGGCACGATGTTCGGTCATACAATGGAGACGCAATTTCCGCTGGGACTGGCTGTCGCCGCGCTCTCGCTATCGCGCGGCGCGCTGTTTCCTCCTGCCGATTCATCGGGTCAGGAGATTGAAATGTCCAAGCCTCCCACCCAGATTGTCGTGATCGGATCTGGACATTGGCGCGGTGAAGGTATGGCGCTGGTAGAAGCGATCCGCTGAACCGACTATAACTTCGACGGAGGGACAATGACCGCAACCCGAGACAAATCCGGCAGACCCGTCGTCGTCGTCACGGGCATGGGCGTCGTGACCTCTCTTGGATCAGGCAAGACCGACAACTGGGCCAAACTTTGCGCGGGCGAATCCGGCATCCGAACCATCACGCGTTTTCCGACCGACGGCTTGAAAACGACAATGGCCGGCGCAATCGACTTTGTCCCGGTCGAACCGTTCTCATCGACCGATCTCTCGGAGCGACTCGCGGACATCGCCACCGAGGAGGCCATCGCTCAAGCGGGAATCGGCCGCGCGGGTGATTTCCCCGGCCCGCTGTTCCTCGCAGTCGCTCCAGTCGAGGTCGAGTGGCCGCAGCGGCAGGAGCTCGGCCGCGCTATCGGTCCGAACACCGAAATCAATTATGATGAGATGCTGCGGGTCAGCGGCGGCGGCAAGTTCACTCAATATCATCGCCGCTTCCTGTTCGGCTCCGTTGCCGATCATCTCGCAGACACCTTCGGCACCAAAGGATCGCCCATTTCGCTGTCGACGGCCTGCGCATCGGGCGCGACCGCCATTCAACTCGGTGTGGAAGCGATCCGGCGCGGCGAAGCCGACGCTGCGCTGTGCGTGGCAACCGATGGTTCGGTCAATCCTGAAGCGCTGATCCGGTTTTCGCTCCTGTCGGCGCTGTCGACCCAAAACGATCCGCCCCAGACGGCGGTCAAGCCGTTCGCCAAAAACCGCGACGGTTTTGTGATGGCCGAGGGTGCCGGCGCGCTGGTTCTCGAAAGCTACGAGGCAGCCACCGCCCGCGGCGCTAAGATCCTGGGCATCGTCGCGGGATGCGGAGAACTCGCGGACTCTTTCCACCGCACGCGTTCGAGCCCTGACGGCAAGCCGATCATCGGCTGCGTTCGCAACGCACTGTCGGATGCCGGCATTACCGCGGAGCAGATCGACTACATCAATGCGCACGGCACCGGCACGCCGGAAAACGACAAGATGGAATATCTCGGCATCTCGACCGTGTTCGGCGAACGCGCCAAGCAGATACCCGTCTCCTCCAACAAGTCGATGGTCGGCCATACGCTGTCCGCGGCAGGAGCCGTCGAAGCGGTGTTCTCGCTGCTGACGCTGGAGCATCAGCGCATCCCGCCGACCATCAACTATGACGTACCGGATCCCGCGATCCCGTTCGATGTCGTTCCCAATCAGGCGCGCGATGCGCGCGTCACCGCGGTGATGTCGAACTCATTCGGCTTTGGCGGTCAGAATGCGTCGCTGATCCTGACGCGCGAACCGATCTGACGGCAGCACCCAACCTGATGCGCCGTTTTCTGCTACGCACCAAGGCTCGCCTTCGCGATGCCACCAAGCCTGCCGCGGAAGCCGCCATTGGCGCGTTGACGATCGGGCTGTTGCGCACGACCCGTTATTTCGATCCGATCAAGACGGCGAACTTGTTCGGCCGGATAGCGCAGTCCATCGGGCCAATGCTGCGAGAGCAGAAGATCGCGCGCGCCAACCTGACGGCTGCGTTTCCCGAAAAATCACCGGAAGAGATCGAGATCATCCTTGCCGGGGTGTGGGATAATCTCGGACGCATCGGCGCCGAATTCGCCCATCTCGATCACGTCTGGGACTACGACGAAGCATATCCCGAAAAGAGCCGCGTCGAAATCGGTCCGCGGACCCATGAGCTATTCGCGAAGCTCCGCCTCGACGGCAAGCCGGCATTGATTTTCGCCAGTCATCTCGGCAACTGGGAACTTCCGGCGCTGGCCGCGGTCGCCCACGGCCTCAATGCCACCGTGCTGTTCCGGCGGCCGAACATCGCTTCCGCCGATCGCGCCATTGAAGAGATGCGCTCTGTGAACATGGGAACGCTCATTCCCGCGAGCCACGACGCCCCTCTCAAACTCGCGCAAGCCCTGCAAGACGGTCAGCACGTCGCGATGCTGGTCGATCAGTATTTCACCAACGGCGTCGAGGTCACGTTCTTCGGACGGAAGACCAAAGCCAATCCGATGCTGGCGCGGCTGCTGCGGCAGATCGAATGTCCGATTCACGGCGTGCGGATCATCCGCCTGCCCGACCATCGCTTCCGCGCCGAATTGTCCGAGGAGGTCGCGCCGGTGCGCGATGCTGGCGGACAGATCGACGTGCAAGGCACCATGCAGGCCGTTACCTCTGTCATCGAAGGCTGGGTCCGCGAGTATCCGGATCAATGGCTGTGGCTGCACCGCCGCTGGCGCTAAG
>JBEPUM010000072.1:0-16142 GCA_041691515.1 Pseudomonadota bacterium
CGCAACGGTCTGCAAAACCGTGTACTCCGGTTCAATTCCGGACGTGGCCTCCATTCTAACTATCTGATTTTCAAATAAATTTTCATTCCCCTTTCGTTCGCGCAGGTAGGTTTGCTACCGGATTGCTACCATTCCGATTTTGAGCAGCCGCTTCGAACGCAGCGTCCACAGTGGCGGCAGCATCCGCCTGCATTTCCGGAATGACGTGGCTGTAAAGGTCCAGAGTGATCCCGACCTTGGAGTGACCGAGTCGTTCGCTGGCGACTTTCGGGTGGACGCCGTTGGCAAGCATATGGGTCGCGTGGGCATGGCGAAGATCATGGAACCGGAGTTGTGCGAGGAGCGTCTTGGCGATTGTTCGCGCCCACTGCTGCGGAAACATAAATCGGCGTGACCTGCGATCCATCAGCATGGGCCACCACAAGGCCATCATCAGAAAGGCCAACGCCAAGCCGCAACATTTCCTCTGCGCGTTGGGCGCGATACGCGCGGAGCTCTTCAATCACGGTCGTGGACATCGCCACGGTGCGGCCCTTGCCGCTCTTGGGCGATTTGAACCGCAGCCCTGCTTTGGTTTGTTCCAAGCTCTCGACAATCGATAGCTGCCCTCCGACAAGATCGACGTTGCGCCATCGCAGCGCTAATATCTCGCCACGGCGAAGCCCACACAGCGAAGCCCACACAGCGCAGCCAACAGAACAGGAATGTAGATCGGCTTGCCGCGCACGGCTTCGATCACGTTCACAGTCTGCGGCAAGTCATAGGTGGACACAGGCCTCCACTCGACCTTCGGCGGATCGACGGCATCGGCCGGATTCCGGTTCAGCAACTCCCAGCGAATGGCCTGCGATAACGCCTGTTTGAACACGCGATGCATATGGCCAACCGTGCGCGGCGCGAGTCCGCCTTCCTTGCCATCACGCCGACCACCGGCTAGCGCCTTGGCATACGCGCCACCTCCAAGGCATTTTGCGGAGAGGGCACTGCTCGCGTTGCCTTCGGGGACAGCATACCGACCATTACCGAAGGTACGGAAATTCTTACCAAGGCTATCACGCCGAAATTCTCGACCAGTACGTTGAAGATCGAATATAACCGTCCGTGTTGCGGGGGATGCTTCGAACACTGTTGGCGTCGCATTATTTCAGGATACGACAACCAATGCTCTCGATGGGGAGCAATTTTCAGTCACCGGCACAGACAACGGAACGACCATTTCAGGTATTTACTTCATGACGGCCGGGACAACGTCGGCCACCACGTTTCGCCTTCGAGTAGGAAATGCCTCGGGCCATACCTGGTACGTCAATGGGACTTCGGCCGGTCGACGGTTTGGCGGTGTGCTCAAGACAACATTGAGCGTCACCGAGATTAAGGGGTGATGGCTAGTTCGGTTTGATGAACGACCGCCGCGTCTTTGCAACGGTTCATGCGATCTGCGAGCCGTTTGAAAAGCTCGGTGTTGTTGGCCGATGAAATCGGAATTTCCAGCGACACGCCATCCCGGAGCGAACCGAACGGAGGCCCGCTTAAAAAGATCGCACAAGGCAAAGCATCAACCTTGTCGAGACTAGCAACCTTCAGTTCATCAGCACTTGCGAGCGACGCGCCGCAAACCAGCGCCACTACTGCGAAACAACATCTCATCCTGCCCAGCCTTCCTTGAAGGCGATTGCGATAACACGCTGGGCGCGAATCTGCAACCATTACAACCTAGTTCAAAGGACCAATCCAATGACTGATATTGCAATCCCGCGCGGCTCCGACGCCGCTAACCGGATCGTGCAAAAGGTAACCGGCCCTTATCGCAAGCCGCAAAATACTGGGGAGGAATTTGCTGAAATAGCGGGGCGCTTCGTGCCCGCTGCCGTGATGGGACCGGGTAATGTCGTTCGCAACGCGGTTGCCTATGGTGTCATCCTGGCATTGCGTCGGAGACGGCCGGGCAGGTGTTCAAGGGCGGTCCTGTTGAGCCGTACACGCCGGAAAGCGGCAGAAGATTATCGCGAGTTATCGGGTCCATGGGCGCGATGCCCGCACCAAGGGCGTCCAATTCTCGACTCCGGGCGCATTTTCCCAGTCATTGAAGAATCGATTACCTGCGCGCCCTTTGAAATTCTCGACCATTTCTACCGGCTCGGTGCCATGGACTTCGGGTGGGATCATCCGTTTGCGGCGGTTGAGCTCGCATGGGACGCTGACTAGGACATTATTTACGTGATCAATGCTCACCGGCTGCACGAGGCGACGCCAGTGGCTGGCGCGATCAGGTCGTGGGGGCCGCTGCCCCGGGCATGGCCACGTGACGGTCGGCGGGAGACGCTGGAAGGCGCTGGCGTGGCATTGGCGGACCAATACCGAGCGCAGCAATTGAACGTGCTCGATCAGCACCCGCAGTTTCAGGACGGCTCGGTAAGCGTCGAGGCTGACGCGAATGAAGACCGGCAAATTCAGGGTCTTCAGCGCGCTCCTGGACTGGTTCGAGGAGTTCCGGCTTTTCCACCGCAAAGATGGAAAGGTCGTCAAAGAGGGCGACGACCTGTTAGCGGCCACCCGCTACGGCGTGATGATGCTGCGATTTGCGGAGCAGGTTTATCGGAAGGCCCAGCCCCGGCGTCGCCGGATGGCCTGGGGGCGGGTGGATGGGAAGCTAAGCTACCATTTTGCTACCCAACGCCTTGGGACAGCATAAAACGGGGAGGCATGAACGACGGCCAACCCCGCTATTTTCTCGTTACTTTAGCGATGATTTGGCATTAGCTGATAGTTCGTGGGACCACATTCGGAGAACTGCAAAACCGTGTACTCCGGTTCAATTCCGGACGTGGCCTCCATCAATACAATCAATGGCTTACCCTGATCAACTGATGGAATCGTGCTGTTGGTGTGGTTCGCCACATCAATCAGCAGACCGCGTTCCAGCCTTCCGGGAACGGGATAAAGGGCCAAGCCACCTGATTGTCGTTAGCGGCCAGCGGCGGGCTGTCGAACTCAGGCAGATCGTCCAGAAAGGCCTCATCGATGCGAGGCGCGACCGCGGCGCTCACCGCACCAAGCAGCTGTTCAAATTCGACTTCACTCATGTGCGCCTCACTATTTATGCGCACACCATCGCAAAAAGGATTTGGTCTCCCGTTGCAGGAATCGCTAAAATTGTTTCGATCGGGCGTTAAAGTGCGTGGCAGCGCTTTGAGCGCTCCCAATATCCCTAACGACGTCTATCGGGGCGACGGTTCCCCAGATGCGACGTGCTATCTCTCGGCGGTCATCAAGGTTACCTGGCGCTTAATTGGGAATCACATGGCGGACGAGCGCAGGTCATCTCCGAACGTCTCGATTGCGAGTGAGAATGCGCGGGACGCCTGCGCGATCCATCGCGCATCTGCCCGATTTAACCCTGTCGCAATCGGCAATAATTATTGAGTACCTTGCGTTCCCCGATTGTCGTTAAGAGGGGCGCGCGCTTTTTTTGCAATTTTTCCACGATCTTGGAGATATCGACCCGCATGTGCGGCATTGTCGGAATTTTGGGACGCGATCCAGTCGCGGATCAGTTGGTCGATTCGCTCAAGCGCCTCGAATATCGCGGCTACGATTCTGCGGGCATCGCGACCTTGGAGGGAGCGCATCTGGCGCGCCGCCGTGCCGAAGGCAAACTCCGGAATTTGGAAGCACGGCTGCGGGCCGAACCACTAGCCGGACACACCGGCATCGGGCACACCCGCTGGGCCACCCATGGCAAGCCGACCGAGAATAACGCGCATCCGCATGCGACGGAGCGCGTGGCCGTTGTCCACAATGGCATCATTGAGAATTTCCGGGAGCTTCGCGAACAACTCCGGAAAAAAGGGGCGGTCTTCAAAACCGAGACTGATACCGAGACTGTCCTTCATCTCGTCGACAGCTACCTCGCTGCCGGTATCAACCCTGTCGAAGCTGTCAAAGCCACGCTATCGCAACTCCGCGGCGCCTTCGCCCTCGGATTCATCTTTGCGGGCGACGACAACCTTTTGATTGGCGCTCGCAACGGACCGCCGCTGGCCATCGGATACGGCGACGGCGAAATGTATCTGGGATCGGATGCAATCGCGCTCGGGCCGCTCACCGACACAGTCAGCTATCTCGAAGACGGTGATTGGGCTGTTTTGACCCGTAAGGGTGCAACGATCTATGATCACCAGAATGCCATCGTTCACCGAGATGCCGTCAAGCATGCCGCTTCGACTTCGCTGGTGGACAAAGCCAACTATCGCCACTTCATGGCGAAGGAAATTCACGAACAGCCCGAAGTCGTGGGACATACCCTCGCGCGTTACGTCGATATGGCGACAGAGCGCGTGTCGCTCCCGGTGAATCTTCCGTTCGATTTCAGCAATATCCAGCGGGTGTCGATTACTGCGTGCGGGACCGCGAGCTACGCAGGTTACATCGGAAAATACTGGCTGGAGCGTCTGGCCCGGTTGCCCGTCGAGATCGATGTCGCATCGGAGTTTCGCTACCGTGAAGCCCCGCTCAGCAAGGGCGATCTTGCCATCTTCATTTCGCAATCCGGCGAAACCGCTGATACGCTTGCCGCACTTCGCTATGCGAAAGAGCAGGGGTTGCATACGCTCTCGGTGGTCAATGTCCCGACATCGACAATTGCACGCGAGAGCGAAACCGTGCTGCAAACGCTGGCTGGCCCGGAGATCGGCGTTGCTTCGACCAAGGCGTTCACCTGCCAGTTGATGGTGCTTGCTGCGCTGTCGATCGCCGCCGGCAAGGCGCGCGGCGAATTGTCTGATGCGGACGAAGCCAAGCTTGTGCATGGCCTGGTGGAAATTCCGCGGCTGATGTCAGAGGCGCTGACCACAGAGCTGCAGATCGAGAAGCTCGCGCGCGAGATCGCAAAATCGAAGGACGTTCTGTATCTCGGCCGTGGCACCAGTTATCCGCTCGCCCTTGAAGGCGCGCTCAAGCTCAAGGAAATTTCCTACATCCACGCCGAGGGCTACGCCGCGGGCGAACTCAAGCACGGACCGATCGCGCTGATCGACGAGAATATGCCGGTCGTGGTGATCGCTCCCTATGATCGCGTTTTCGAAAAGACCGTGTCCAACATGCAGGAGGTTGCGGCGCGGGGCGGCAACATCATTCTCATGACGGACGCCAAGGGCGCGGCGGAGGCGGCCGTAGAGTCCCTGGTAACGATTATCTTGCCCGATATGGCAGCTACTTTTGCCGCTTTGGTCTACGCGGTTCCAGTGCAATTGCTGGCTTACCATACCGCTGTAGTGATGGGCACGGACGTCGATCAGCCGCGCAATCTGGCAAAATCCGTAACGGTCGAATAAGACAGGAAGCCGCGGCGCCCCCCATCGCAACGCGCGTGCAAAGTCTGCTAGAATGCCCATATGAGGCCGCTAGCAGCGCGGCCACTTTGGCTTTTTGATCTGGAACCCCGATGAACCGTGACGACCCATCTTCGATAGCCGCACCGGGCGAGGCAGCGCCTGAACCGCCCCGTGGGTTCATGGCTCGATTCCGGAATTATTTTCTGACCGGACTGATTGTCGCAGGTCCGGTTGCAATCACGCTGTATCTGACCTGGTGGTTTGTGACCTGGGTCGACAATCTCGTGCGCCCGTTCGTGCCGGTTTCGTATCGGCCTGAAACGTATTTGCCGTTTGGGCTACCGGGATCAGGCTTGATCGTTGCAGTGTTCGCGCTGACCCTGCTTGGCTTTCTGACGGCTAACCTGATCGGCCGGACACTGGTCGATCTCGGCGAAAAGCTGCTGGGCCGCATGCCGGTGGTGCGGGCAATCTATCGCGGTCTGAAGCAGGTTTTTGAGACGCTGTTTTCGGGTTCGGGATCGAGCTTCCGCAAGGTCGGTCTCGTTGAATTTCCGTCGCCAGGCATGTGGTCGCTCGT
Source organism: Pseudomonadota bacterium (assembly GCA_041691515.1). GTDB lineage: Bacteria > Pseudomonadota > Alphaproteobacteria > Rhizobiales > Xanthobacteraceae > Nitrobacter. Next base: position 5,914 of record JBEPUM010000072.1, read on the forward strand.
GCTGATCTCGCAGGCGCCGAGCGTGGAAATTGCCGCCAACCTGCCGGGTCAAGAGGAGCATATCTCGGTGTTCTTGCCCTGTGCGCCGAATCCGACGACGGGCTTCTTCTTTTACGTTCCGAAATCCAAAATCATCGAGATCGACATGAGCGCGGAAGATGCAGCAACCCTGATCATGTCTGCCGGCGTCGTCCAACCGGGTAGCGATCCGCAGAAGAAGATCGCGGCGCTCGCAGGCATGGCAAACGCCGCGCGCGTTGCTAACGATCCGACGCTGGCGCCGACCGCCGCCAGGGTTGACTGACGTTTAGCCTGCGCCGATCAGCGGCAGGGCTTCGTCACGCTCAAACAGATAAAGCAGGCAACGTAGGGCTTCACCCCGCGCGCCTGTGAGCTTCGGGTTTTCCTTCAAAGTTCGCATGGCCTCGTCACGGGCCTGCGTGATGAGTTGCGCGTGGACATCGGAGCGCGCAATGCGATAGCCGGGCAGGCCGCTTTGGCGGGTACCGAGCACGTCGCCTTCACCGCGAAGTTTCAGATCTTCCTCGGCGATACGAAAGCCATCCGTGGTTTCCCGAATCACCCGCAGCCGCGCTGCGGACATCTCACCGAGCGGCTCCCGATAAAGCAGCAGGCAGGTCGATGACTCTGAACCGCGGCCGATGCGCCCGCGCAATTGATGCAATTGTGCGAGACCAAACCGCTCAGCGTTCTCGATCACCATGATGCTTGCCGCCGGCACATCGACGCCAACCTCCACGACCGTCGTCGCGACAAGCACATTGATTTCGGCCGCGGCGAATTGCGCCATGACGCGATCTTTGTCGGGGCCGCGCATCCTGCCGTGGACCAGACCGACCTTGTCGCCGAAGCGAGCCTTGAGGCTGTCAAATCGCTGTTCTGCATCGGTCAGATCGACGGTTTCGGATTCCTCGACCAGTGGGCAAATCCAGTAAACCAGTTTGCCCGCGTTCAAGGCGCGGCCAACCGCCTCGATCACCTCATTCAATCGACTGTCGGGTACGGCGCGGGTATCGATCGGCTGCCGGCCAGCGGGTTTTTCGCGCAACTCGGACACATCCATATCGCCGAAATAAGTCAGGACCAGCGTTCGCGGGATCGGGGTGGCACTCAAGACCAGCACATCCACCGCGTCGCCCTTGGCCGTCAGCGTTAGCCGTTCGCGCACGCCGAATCTGTGTTGTTCGTCGACCACCGCCAGCGCCAACGCCTTAAACACAACATCGTCCTGGATCAGCGCGTGGGTGCCCACGAGCAGATCAATCTCACCGTTAGCCAAGCGCGTAATGGTCTCGCGCCGTTCCTTGCCCTTCTCCCGACCGGTCAGGATTGCAGCACGCAAGCCCGCCCGTTCGGCAAGCGGTGCGATGGTTTTGATGTGCTGGCGGGCAAGGATTTCAGTCGGCGCCATCAGGGCCGTCTGTTTTCCCGCTTCGGCCACGGCTGCGGCGGCGAGCAATGCAACCACCGTCTTGCCCGAGCCGACGTCGCCCTGAAGCAGGCGCAGCATCCGCACGGGTTGCCGAAGGTCGTCGCTGATCGCGGCAGCTGCCTGCTGTTGGGAGGCGGTCAGCGCGTAGGGAAGCGCGTCGATGATCTTGTTGCGCAGGTGCCCGTCGCCGGCGTGGCGGCTTCCCGCCGGCCGCCGAAGTTGTGCACGGACCAACGCCAGCGCGAGTTGTCCGGCAAGCAATTCATCGAAGGCGAGGCGTGACCAGAATGGACCTTCCGGCAGGATGTCGGTGAGTTCCTCGGGCAAATGAACGCGGTGCAGTGCTTCGGCCAGCGGTGGAAAGTTGCAACGGCTCAAGATCTCCGGGCTGATCCATTCGGGAAGCGCGGGGAGTTTTTGCAGGGCTTGCGCGACAGCACGTCGCAAGGACCCCAGTGCTAGGCCCTCGGTGAGAGGGTAGACGGGATCAATGCCGGAAAGCTTTGCCAGCCCCGCCTCATCGACCACGCGGTCGGGATGGACGATCTGGAGGGTGCCGTCGAACATCTGGGCGGTGCCGGAAACATAACGCTTGGTACCCACGGGCAACAGCTTCTCGACATAACCCGGCTGGGCGCGGAAATAGGTCAGCACGACGTCGCCGGTATCGTCACTGGCGTAGACCAGATGCGGCGCGCGCGAGCGTCCGGGCGGTACCGGACGATGCCGGTCGACGGTCACCTCCAGCGTCACGATGGTGCCGGGGACTGCATCGCGGATCTTGGGTCGCGCCCTGCGATCGACCACGCTCGCAGGCAGATGCAGCAGCAGATCGATCAGCCGCGGGGTTTCGTCGCGTCCGAGCAGATAGCGGAACAGCTTGTCCTGCTTCGGACCGACGCCCGAAAGGCTCGTGACCGGCGCGAAAAGAGAGTTGAGCAGGACAGGGCGCATCAAACGACTCGAAAAGGCGGGTGAACCGGTGCTCAGGCGCAAGCCTTGAATGCAATTTGCGGATTATGCAATGCGCGAACGGGTGCTGACATCCTCGATTGCGAACGCTATATCAGGCCGGCCCGGCACGTCCGGGCTTTTGGCGTTCGGATGGGATTGACGGATGACGGGATCGACAAGATCAAGCGACGGCATGGATGACCGCCGCAAGCGTCTCTTGTTTCGCTGCTGGCACCGGGGCACGCGTGAAATGGACCTGATCCTGGGCCGGTTTGCTGACGCGGAAATCGTCGCGCTGACCGATCTGGAATTGACCGATCTGGAGAGCTTGATCGAAGTTCCGGACCCGGACCTTTATGCCGCGTTGATCGGTGGCAATTTGCTGGCTCCGGAATACCGGACTGCGCTGTTCGACCGCATCAAGTCATTCCAGCCCTCAGGATCGGGCGTGTAATGGCGGCTGTACGATCACCGGCGGAATTGCTGTCGCCCGGCCATCCGCTGACGCTCGCGAACGTTGCGGAAGGCGCGGAAGGGCTCGTTGTCTCGGATCTCGCGCGTGCCATCAAGGCCAAAGGCGGACGGCGGGCGTCGGCTGTCAGTCTTGCCGTGGTCTGCCGTGATGGTCCGCGGATGCAGCAACTGGCGCGGGCGCTCGAGTTTTTCGCACCGGACCTGTCGATGATGCAATTTCCGGCTTGGGACTGCCAGCCCTATGATCGGGTCTCCCCGCATGGCGGTATCCTCGCGCAGCGGCTGACGACGCTAGCGCGATTGTCTCGCCTTACGGGGAGCGAAACGCCGTTGATCGTCCTGACAACGGTCAACGCCATCCTGCAACGCGTTCCCGCGCGCGAGATCATCGCGTCGCAAGCCCTGTCGGTCGCGCCCGGTCACGTAGTGCCGATGGACTCGATCGTCGCGTGGCTGGAGCACAACGGTTACAATCGTTCCTCGACGGTCCGCGAGCCCGGAGAATACGCCGTGCGCGGCGGGATACTCGATCTGTTTCCGGCCGGTCTCGACCAGCCCGTGCGATTCGATTTCTTCGGCGACTCCCTGGAGTCGATCCGCTCGTTCGACGCGGAAACCCAGCGCACGCTGCTCGACATGCGCTCACTCGATCTGGTGCCGATTTCCGAATTCCAACTCGTGACCGAAACCATTCGCCGTTTCCGCATGGGATATGTTGCGGCCTTTGGCGCGCCCGAACGCGACGACCAGTTATATGAGGCCGTCAGCGAAGGCAGGCGTCATCCCGGCATGGAGCATTGGCTGCCGTTGTTTCAAGAGCGAATGGATACGCTGTTCGATTATCTCGACGGCGCACCTATCGCCATTGAACCGCAGGGAGAGGATGCAGCAGCGGAGCGATTTAAGCAGATCGCTGACTATTACGAAGCGCGACGAGAGGCGCTCGAGCATCCCGGCGGCGGCGCGATTTACAAGCCGCTACCGCCCGATCGGCTTTACTTGACATCGGATGAGTGGACGAAGCTTGTCGATGAAGCGGCGCTGGTAAGGCTTACGCCTTTCGCGGTGCCTGAGGGGGGGCTCAATGTCGTCGACGCCGGAGCACGGCAAGGACGGAATTTCGCGCCCGAACGGACCGATACCGCCGTAAACGTTTTTCAGTCCGTCGTCGCGCACGTGCAGGCCTTGCAGGCTGCGCGAAAGAAAGTCGTCATCGCGCTGTGGAGCGAAGGTTCGCGCGACCGCATGGCGAGCATGCTCAGGGACCACAGGCTGCTCAACCTGACCAGCGTCAATACTTGGCGCACAATCCAGGCGACGCCGCGCAATGAGGCCATGCTCGCCGTGGTCGGCATGGAGTCGGGGTTCGAAACCGAAACCGTCGCCGTTATCAGCGAGCAGGATATTCTCGGCGACCGACTGGTTCGGCCGCGCAAGGCCGGCCGCAAGCTCGATAACTTCATTTCGGAAGTGACCAGCCTCGCGGCGGGCGATCTCGTCGTGCATGTCGAGCATGGCATCGGGCGTTTCGTTGGTTTGCAGACGCTGGAAGTGGCTGGCGCGCCGCACGACTGTCTGGAACTGCGCTACGCCAACGAGACCAAGCTGTTCCTGCCGGTCGAAAACATCGAATTGCTGTCGCGCTATGGATCCGATCACGCGAATGTCGAACTTGATCGCCTTGGCGGCAGCGGCTGGCAGGCGCGCAAGGCCAAGCTCAAGAACCGAATTCGCGAGATCGCCGGCGAACTGATCAAGATTGCCGCCGCGCGGCATCTGCATGAAGCACCGAAAATGCCGGTGCAAGCCGGTCTATACGATGAATTCTGCGCGCGATTCCCTTATGAGGAAACGGAAGATCAACTCGGGGCCATCCAGGCGTCGCTGAAGGATCTTGAGAGCGGGCGGCCGATGGACCGGCTGGTTTGCGGCGACGTCGGTTTTGGAAAAACGGAAGTTGCGCTGCGGGCAACATTCGCCGTGGCGCTCGATGGTAAGCAGGTGGCCATCGTGGTGCCGACGACACTACTCGCGCGTCAGCATACCAAAACATTCACCGAACGGTTCCGAGGACTTCCGATCAACGTCGCGCAAGCCTCGCGGCTGGTGTCGCCGAAGGAACTAACGCAGGTGAAGAAGGGACTTACAGATGGCTCGGTCGACATCGTCGTGGGTACCCATGCGCTGCTGGGGAAATCCATCAAGTTCAAGGATCTCGGACTTCTCGTCGTGGACGAGGAGCAGCATTTCGGTGTCACCCATAAAGAACGTTTGAAGCAACTGCGCGCGCAGGTGCATGTTCTGACGCTGAGTGCGACCCCGATTCCGCGTACTCTTCAACTGGCGCTCACCGGCGTGCGCGATCTCTCGATTATCGCCTCGCCGCCGGTCGATCGCCTGGCTGTTCGTACCTTTGTCGCCCCCCACGACCCCCTGATGATCCGCGAGGCGTTGCTTCGCGAACGCTATCGCGGCGGTCAGGCCTTCTATGTAGTGCCCCGCATCGACGACCTCGCGGAGGTCAAGGATTTCCTCGACAAGCATGTGCCAGAGATGAAGGTCGCCGTCGCGCATGGGCAGATGGCGCCGACGGTGATCGAAGACATCATGTCGGCCTTCTATGACGGCAAATACGACGTCCTGCTTTCGACCACGATTGTCGAATCCGGCCTCGATATTCCTACGGCCAATACGCTCATCGTGCATCGGGCGGACATGTTTGGTCTGGCGCAGCTCTATCAGCTGCGTGGCCGCGTCGGACGGTCGAAGCTGCGGGCCTATGCGCTATTCACGCTGCCGTCGCAGCACAAGATCACGGCCCAAGCCGAGCGCCGTCTCAAGGTGCTGCAGTCGCTGGATACGCTAGGCGCTGGCTTCCAACTGGCCTCGCACGACCTCGACATTCGCGGTGCGGGCAATTTGCTCGGCGAGGAACAGTCGGGCCACATCAAGGAAGTGGGTTTTGAACTCTATCAATCGATGCTCGAGGAGGCGATCCTCAACCTGAAGGCCGGCGTCTCTGAGCCGGCGGCTGATCGTTGGTCGCCGCAGATCACCGTCGGAATGCCGGTTTTGATTCCGGAAGATTTCGTCGCAGATCTTGCCGTGCGGCTCTCGCTGTATCGCCGGCTGGCCGATCTCGATACCGATGACGAGATCGACAACTTCGCAGCCGAACTGCGCGACCGGTTCGGCCCATTGCCGGACGAGGTTCGCTACCTCTTCAAAGTCGCCGCCATCAAGGCTTACTGCCGTCGTGCCAACGTTGAAAAGGTCGATGCGGGGCCGAAGGGCGCCGTTATCACCTTCCGCGACAACAAGTTCGCGCAACCCGACCGGTTGGTTTATTTCATCCGTCAGCACGGGCAGGCGGCAAAGGTTCGTCCCGACATGAAGGTCGTGTTTTTCCAGGATTGGGAAACACCGGAGGAGCGCCTGATCGGAACCACGGAGCTCATGCGCCAGCTCGCCAACCTCGCGGAAGATCGCAAGGCTGCCTAATAGAAATTACGAAGCCGCGCGGTGCGCTTCGTCGTTCAATCGGGCGAGGAGCGATTTTGCGGAGTCGTCCGGCAATGACGTCGTCAATGCGACATGAGGATCGATTCGCAATTCGCGCTTGGCGCTGTGCGCGGTATGCTTCATCACGCTTGAGAGCCGCCGCGCGATCATATGGGCATCGCGCAAATCGGTATCGGTGAAGACGACAATGATCGACCCATCGTTTTCAAGCGCGCCAAAATCCATTCGCCGCATCAACCGGCTCAAAATACGGGCCGCGTCGAATAGCGGACGGTCCTGCTTCTGACCAAGCGAGAATCTGGCGACGGATAATCGGCCGCCCTGGGATTGAGTCTGATAAATCGCCGTCGCCAGTTCGCGATGGAAGGCCTCTGCCGTCAACAGGCCGGTCCGCGGGTCGAGCAATCCGCCTGCATCCAGGGATTTGAGCGTTCGATAGAGACGTGCCTCGAACGCGTGTTGCCGGATCAAGGGAAGAAACACGGCCGCTATCTGCGCGGGTTCGCCCGAGATCATCTCTAGATTGGGAAGGTCATAGGTGGCGCTGGGATCGCCGGTTGTGACAGCCACCGGCAAATTGCGGAATCGCGTGTCTTCCGCCAGCACCGTCAGAAACGCGTCAACCACACGTGGACTGAAACCCTCACCGATAACGATGCCGTCCAGGTCGCGCGCATTGAGGTGCTTCGCCGCCGCCTCGATGCTCAGCGCGCCGACAACGCCGAGGCGCTCGCCAAACGCGACCGACAGCGCCGGATATGCAGCGCCGCGCCCTATCAAAAGAATGGTCGCGTCCTGGATCGGATCGTTGCCAGGCTCACGTAGCCGCACGGAAGGATCACTCACAAGCCGCCGAAGCACGGTCGCGTGCAACGTTCGGACCCGCAGCGCCGCATTGAGACGCGCGCCGAGCCGATCGAAATTGCCGTCCGAGGATGAAAATGGGATCGCGTTGTCCGGGCAGGGCAGCTTGGGATCGGCAACGATCAGGGGAACATACGGCTGCATCGCTGCGATCCGGCTGGCGAGGCTTTCGAATACTGTGCCCGCGCCTTCTGTCGTGGCGACAAGCACAGCGGCGGGATGGAGTCGCTCGACCGCCTTCGACACCTCGGACCAATCGGTATCGACGACCGGAAATATATGCAGGCCCGATAGTGCTGTTGCAAATGGTTGACGCTCCTCGGGCGCAACAACGATGAGCGGGCCTTGCTGGGACATTTTCTAGAACTCGAATGGCCGCGAAAAACGCGCCATCCTAGTTTGCCGCCCTTAATGCCGCGTCAATGAATGACGCAGATTTCGATCAGTCCACCGTGGACCGATCGCGAAAGGCTTCCACCATCAGGGGGTTAAGGCCAAGTTCCGTTAGCGCCTCGCGGGCGCGCGCGTTGTCGCTGGCTCGTCCGGCGAGGCGATGACCGCTCAGGCGGTCGGGAAGGGCCGTCAGCATTGCGTTTTGTCCGAGCCGTCGTGCCCACTCCTGAAGGTCATACGCGAGAAATCTGTAACCGCCGACAGTCAGCACGCCGGATGGCGGTGCTGTGATGGAGATGGCCCCCGTCGCGCGATCAATCCGGGCTGCATAACCCGTATCGACGTAATCCGGCTGAGGTTGCGCAATGAGGGTGTCCGAAGACCGCTCCGATGTTGCGTAAGCCGCGATCGGAACCATCGGACCCCGCAGTCCAAGCGTTCCCTTGGACGTCAAAATAAGCTCTCCCGCTGTCGATGATGCAGGGATGTCCGGCGGCGCGCGATAAGGGCCAGGCATGACTGAAGTCGGCGATCCATCGTCCGCCCTGCGAGATCCCAAAAGACCCGCTTCGCCGAACAGATAAACATCCGTCATCCGGACCCGGGTATCGGGCCAGAGCGCACTCGATCCGGCTTGTTCCGGCGACCTCCAGAGACCAATGACGTGACGCAGCTTCGGCATGGATAACAAGCCGTCAGCCTCACCAAGCCGCAACGCAAGTGATGCCGGCGCGACCAGCGTGTCGCAACCATCGGCAACGATCTGCTGCACCAGGATATTTTCATCGAATGGATGGTGCAATGCCAGCGTGCCGCCGCTGAGCAACCACATCACGAATGAGGAGGTCAGTCCGGCAAATGAGGACGGCACGCAGGCTGAAAGGATCGTTGCTCCCTGCGGCAATCCAGCCTCGAGAAATATGGCCAGCCCGCCGGCGATCAGATGGAGATGTGTCCTGGGGACGGCGCGGAAGCCGGTGCCGGATCCCTCGAACGTCACCAGCGCAGCGCGGCGCGAGTCCTGGATTACAAGGCGCGAGGTGTCTGTATTCGCAGCACTTGCGGCAATATCCAGCGATGCCATTCCTTCCGGCAAATCGCTGCCGAAGCCGCAGACATGGCGGATCGAAAAGGCTTCCGCCGCCGCGTTCATCGCAATATCCGCATGATCGACGCCGTCGATGCGGCTCATGCCGACGATTGCACGCGCACCAGTGCGATTAAGCGCGACGGTCAATTCGGCCTGGCGCCAGAGCTGGGGTAACAGCGCGACGATCAGACCGGCGCGATAGGCGGCAAGCACCGTCAGTACCAACTCGATGGTATTAGGCAGTTGAACCGCGATTACCGAATTGGCGGGTAGGCCGGCTTCTATGAAATGGACCGCCAATGCCGATATCGCACGGTCGGCCTCCGCGAACGTCAGGCGTTTCGGTTGCTGTCCCGTAATACGCAATTTGTCGGAAGGGTCGATCAGCGCCAAATGATCGGGTTGCCGTGCAAGGATGCGGCTAAACAATCCGTCCAGAGTGGGCGATGTATTGTTCTGGATCACGAGATCACTTGCTCGGCTTCGGCGGCGGCTTTTGCCACCAGGTTTCAGGAAGATATCCGGTCAACGCGGTCGCTGCTGGCCGTTCTATCCGATTCCAGCGCGCAATCCATTGCTCTTGAGCGTTGTAGACCGGAATTGCGTAGAAACCGGACATCAGGACCCGGTCGAGCGCCCGCACGGCATCCACAAAATCTGGCCGGCTCGGCGCCTCGAGCATGGCGGCGATCATGGCATCGACCGCCGGGTTCTTTGCCCCCATGTAGTTTCGGGTCCCCGGGATGCCGGCGGATTCGCTGCCCCAGTAGTAGTATTGCTCATTCCCTGGAGACAGCGACTGATCCCAGCGGTTCTGGATCATATCGAAATCAAAACTCAGCCGGCGCTGATCGAATTGCACGGCATCGACCGAGCGTACCGAGACATCGATGCCGGCCCGCTTGAGATCGCGCGCGTAGGTGAGGGCGATGCGCTCCTGATCGCGCGTCGTCACCAGGATTTCAAAGGCGAGGGGCGCTTTGGTCGAGCGATTGCGTAGAACCGTCCCGTTAAGCTCGTAACCGGCTTGCGATAACAGGGTAAGCGCGCGGCGGAGAGCCGTGCGGTCGCGCCCCGAACCGTCGGTGACTGGCAGACGATAGGTGCCGTCGAGAATATCGGGTCGCACAGCTGACGAAAATGGCTTCAACAACGAGCGTTCCTGTTGATCGGAAGCGCGTGAGTAAGCCGATAATTCCGAACCCGCAAAGTATCCGCCGGCACGGCTATAGAGGCCAAAGAAATAATTCCGGTTGATCCATTCGAAATCGAACAGCAGCGTGAGCGCTTCTCGCACGCGGATATCGGAGAATATCGGACGTCGCGTGTTGAATACGAGAAATTCCGATGGTTTGGGCAGTCCGGTCTTGATCGTCTCACGAATGAGATGACCGTTGCGGGCGGCGGGGAAATTGTAGCCGTCGTGCCAGCGCAGCGGCTCGGTCTCGACGCGAAAATCGTACAGCCCGCGCTTGAAGG
>JBEPUM010000073.1:0-15836 GCA_041691515.1 Pseudomonadota bacterium
TGTGTCACGCCGTGCTGAAGGAGACCGGCCACGGCGACGATCCGATGCTCAAGGTGGCACTGGAGCTTGAGAAAATCGCGTTGAGCGACCCGTACTTCATCGACCGCAAGCTGTATCCGAATGTCGACTTCTATTCGGGCATCACGCTGAAGGCGATGGGCTTCCCGACCTCGATGTTCACCGTGCTGTTCGCGGTCGCCCGCACCGTCGGCTGGATCAGCCAGTGGAGCGAGATGATCGAGGATCCGCAGCAGAAGATCGGCCGTCCGCGGCAGCTCTATACGGGCGTCGGACGCCGCGACTACGTCGATATGGCGAAGCGCAAGTAACGGGCGCTGCGGAAACCCGCACCTTGACGAACATTGAAGGGCCTGATCCGTCGCCGGATCGGGCCCTTTCGTTTACAATAGTCAAAAGTGCCGGATCGGAATGGCCATGTCCCGAGAGCTCACGCCGGATATCCTGTTTCGCAACCTGAGACTTGGCGACGGCATCCCGTCGGCGATCGCAGTTGTTGACGGACGAATTACGGCGATCGGGACCGCTGTGCAGGCTGGACCGGAAACGAACGTCGTCGATCTCGATGGCGCGATGGTACTTCCAGGTTTCGTCGAAGGTCATATCCATCTCGACACCAGCTTTTATGGCGATGCCTGGCGGCCGCACGTGCCTTACACGGCAGGTTTCGACGTGCGCGAGCGAGTCGCTATCCAGCATCGCAACATGGCCGCCGCAGCGCCGATGGATCAGCGCGCACGCAACCAGCTCGAACTATGCATCGCCAACGGCTCCTGCAAGATGCGAAGCCATGTCATGGTCGATGCCAGCGTTGGCCTGAAATCGCTTGAAACGATCGCCGCTGTGCGGGAGCAGTACCGCGATCTTATCGACATCCAGCTCGTCGCCTTCCCGCAGAGCGGGATTCTGACGTGCCCCGGAACGGCGGAGTTGCTGCACGCGGCGTTCGATCACGGCGCGGATGTCATCGGCGGCCTCGATCCCGCTTCGCTCGACCGCGACGTCAAGGCGCATCTCGATGTGGTGTTCGGGATCGCCGAAAAGCGTGGCGTGCCCGTCGATCTTCATCTCCATGAACCGAACATGATGGGCGTGTTCTCGATCGAGGAAATCGCTGCGCGCACCCGAGCGCAGGGTATGCAGGGCAAGGTTGCGATCAGCCATGCCTACGGTCTCGGCGACGTTCCCGCCGATACGGTCCGGCGCGTCGCCGATATCCTCGCCGAATCCGGCGTGGCTATCATGACCAATGCGCCCGGCGCCCGCGCGTTTCCACCGGTGCTGACCTTGCGCGAGGCGGGCGTCACGGTGTTTGCGGGGAGCGACAACATCCGCGATAGCTGGTGGCCCTACGGCGACGGCGATATGCTCGGCCGCGCCATGATGATCGGGTATCGCTCCGGATTCCGGACCGACGATGCCTTGAGGGTGGCGTTCGAAATGGTGACGGCAAATGGCGCCAAGGCGCTGGGGATCACCGGCTATGGCCTTCAGGTCGGTGCGCATGCCGACTTCGTGGTCGTAAAGGCCGCGCACATTCCTGAAGCGGTGGTTGCAGTTCCGAAACCGCGGACAGTCTACCGCCGCGGCCAATGCATCGTGCGCGACGGCGTCTTGTTGCGCTGACTGCGGCGTTAGCGTCGTAGCGTTGCCATTACGACCTCTGCGGCTTTCGCGCTCGGTGATTGTTCGCCCGTCGCCATGATCGTATCAAGCCTGGCGAAGGCGTCGATCTGACGCCGCCGTGCGGAAGAATCCGCGAGAATGTCGCGTAAGGCAGGCGCGAGATTCTCCGGCGTACAATTTTCCTGGATGAATTCGGGAATGACGTTCTCGCCAATCACAAGATTGGCCAGAATGACCGACGACGAGCGGATCACTCGCCGCGCAATCCAGGCTTCTACGTTCCCGGCTTTATATGCGGCGACCATCGGCACGCTCGCGAGCGCAAGCTCAAGTGTCACCGTGCCTGACTTCGCGAGCGCTGCGCGCGCCACACGAAACGCAGCACGTTTGTCATCCTCGCCGACCACGATCCGCGGCTGCAGTGGCCAACTCGCGACTGCCGCGGTCACCTTCTCGACCAGATGCGGCATGGTCGGAAGCACCACATCCAGCGCGGTTGAGTCCGCTTCCAGCGCACGCAGGGTCTCGCCGAACACCGCCATGTGATGGTTGATCTCGCTGCGCCGGCTCCCTGGCAGCACCAGAAGAACGGGCGGAGCCTGATCTCGCCGCTGAAGCTCGCTCGGGCCGGGCCGCAGCGTATCGACCTGTTCGATCAAGGGATGCCCGATATAAGTGCAGGGCGGGCCGCCAAGTCTGCGATACACCTCGGGTTCAAAGGGCAGCAGCGCCAGCACGTGATCCACGTACGCGCGCATGGCCCTGGCCCTTCCGGGCCGCCATGCCCACACGGACGGAGAGACGTAATCGACGATCGGCATGGCGGGATGTCGCGCCCGAACGCGCCGCGCAACACGATGCGTGAAATCGGGACTATCGATGATCACGAGAATATCGGGCGAAGCGGCGATCACTGCATCTGCGGTTTCGCGAATCCGGCGCAGGATCATCGGCAACTGCTTCGCCACCGCCGCAAATCCCATGATCGACAGATCTTCGATCGGGAACAACGACACCAGCCCCTCGCCGGCCATCGACAAGCCGCCGACGCCTTCGAACCGCACGGCGTCTCCCAGCCGCTGCCGCAAAACCTTCATCAGACTGGAGCCGAGCCGATCGCCTGACTCCTCCGTGGCGATGAGAAATATCTTTCGAGAGACGTTTGCGGCTGGTCCGTCAGGCATCACGCAGGCAGTCCGACGACAAATAAGCCCGACGCATCGGACGCGCTGACCAAGGCCTGCGGTTCTGCAACAAGCGTATTGCCGGCGACAACAGCGATACCGGCAAGCCCGGCAGCGGCAACATTCTCTATGGTTTTCGGACCCAACGTCGGCAGATCATAGCGCAAGTCCTGGCCGCTTTTGGGCGCCTTCACAAGCACACCGCGCGCAGCTTTGGTACGAATTCGTCCCTCTGCGCGAAGTTGAGCTATACGGGCCAACAGCGCGTCTGTTCCTTCGATACCTTCCACACCGACCACGTGACTGTCGATCACCACAACAGCCTGCCCGATGTCAAACGGACTCAAGGCGCGCAACACGTCTTGCCCTTTCGCGATGTCAGCGGCTGCTGATTGATCCGGCGTCTTCTTCGTCAGACACCCCGCGGGCATCAGCAAATCCGGCGCGACATCCTTGATGCCGACCATCCGAAAACCGTCGCGTTCAAGAATGCGGCCGATCCCCGACAGCAAGTGATCGTCGCCGCCACGAAATGCCGACAGCACGCGTCCCAGCGCGCGGACCGTCCCCCAGTCCAGGCGAATCTCCGACAATGCCGGACGAACCAGCGTTCCAATGAAGACCAGATCGCGGCAGTTCTCCGCGCGCAGCAGGGTAGCGAGCCTGCCGAGTTGACCGACCGAAATCCAGTGATGGCGGAAACGCGTAACCTGCAAGGGGTCGCAGGCGCCTCTCAGGGCAAAGACAATCGGGTCGATACGGCGGGCGATCAAGGAATCGGCGACCGCGAATGGCAACGCTCCGCCTCCCGCGATCAAACCGACGGGCGAGGAAATGGCTGAAGTCCGACCCGTCATGACTTGCCCGGCGACCCCGTCATCAGGATTTGTCCGCACCTTCCTCGGGTAAGCATAAGGCACGGTTCTTATTATCGCCAATGAATGTCAGAATGTCCGCGATAGCGGGATCGTCGGCGGCAAGGGGCTGGACCTGCGCGAGCCGCTCGGCAAAGAGGCCCGGCCCGTAAAACAATTTCTGATAGAACGATCTGACCTTGGCGAGCCGTTCGCGGCTGAATTTGTTGCGCTTCATGCCGATGACGTTCAAGCCCTCGAGACGCGCATACTGGCCGTTGGCAAGTCCGTACGGAATCACGTCGCCGCGTACGCCGCAGAGGCCTCCAATCATGACATATGAGCCGATGCGGGTGAACTGGTGCACAGCGGAAAGGCCGCCGATATAGACCCGATCTCCAATCTTGCAGTGTCCACCGAGCGTCGCGGACGTTGCAAAGATCACGTCATTGCCAACCTGACAGTCGTGACCGACATGGCTGTTGTTCATGAAGAAGCCGCGGGCCCCGACGCGCGTAATGCCGGCGTCCTTGGTGGTACCGACATTCATCGTTACGCCTTCGCGGATCGTGCAGCCCTCGCCAATCTCAAGGCGAGTCGGCTCGCCACGGTAACTCAAATCCTGCGGTGCACCGCCGAGCCCTGCGAACGGATAAATCGTACAGTTCGCCCCGACGATCGTATGACCAGTGATGGAAACGTGCGCGATCAGTCGGCAATTAGGGCCGATGACGACGTTGCGGCCGATGATGCAGTAGGGTCCGACCTCGGTTCCCTCTCCGATCACAGCACCGTCTTCAATCCGAGCGGTAGGATCAATCTTGCTCATCAGTCAGTCAGCATCGCACCAACGTCGGCCTCGGCGACGGTCGTACCGTTGACCTTGGCGTCACCGTGAAACCACCACATCGTCTTGCGGCGGCCGATGCTGCGCATGTGGTATTCGACGGTATCGCCCGGCATGACCGGCTTACGAAACTTGCACTTGTCGATGGTCAGGAAGTAAACCGCGCGCGGCTTTTCAGTCCCCTCCACCGACATGATGCCAATGACCCCCGCCGTCTGCGCCATTCCCTCGATCATCAGCACCCCGGGATAGACCGGTCGCTCCGGAAAGTGGCCCAGAAATGCTGGCTCATTGATCGTGACATTCTTCACACCGACACCGCTGTAATCGGCGCGAATGTTGATGACCCGGTCGATCAGCAGGAAGGGGTAACGGTGCGGGAGGGTTTTGAGGATAGTGGCAATATCCACCTCCTCAAATTTGATCGGTGACTCCATTACTCATGCCCCTCGCCCTTCGGACCTGGCGTAGCCGATCCGGTATTTGGCGCACCATCGCGCACCAGGCGCTCCACCGCAACGATCTCCCGGAACCACTGCTTGGTCGGTTTCGCAAAATAACCGCCCCAGCGGCCGTTCGGAGGAATATCGTCCTTGACCGCGCTCATCGCAGTGACCTGCGCGCCATCCCCGATATGGAGATGGTTATTGATGCCCACCTTGGCCCCAAGCGCCACGTTGTCGCCGATGGTCAGGCTGCCCGCCAAGCCGATCTGGGCCGCCAACAGGCAGCGCCGGCCTATCGTCACGTTGTGGCCGATCTGGACCTGATTGTCGATTTTCGTTCCCTCCCCGATGACCGTGTCGCGCAGGCTGCCGCGATCGATGGTTGTACCGGCGCCAATCTCGACGTCGTTCTGGATCAACACACGCCCAGTCTGGGGAACCTTAATGTGGCCTTCGGAGCCGAAGAAAATAAAGCCGTAGCCGTCCTGTCCAATGTGGCAGCCGGGATGAATGAGAACGTTGTTGCCGATAAGAGCGGCCTGAATCGTCGTGCCTGCACCGACGTTGCAGTTCCGGCCGATCCGAACGTCGGCGCCAATCACCGCGCCCGAACCGATCACCGAACCAGTTCCGATCTCGACGCCGGGCCCAATCACAGCCAGGGGATCGACGACAACCGCGTCCTCAAGATGCGCGGACGGATGGATCACAGCGGATGGCGCCACTCCGGCGTTGTCGAACCAGGATTGTGGACGAAGCGCATCCGTATGAAATTCCCGCGCAATACTGACAAACGCACGAAACGGAGCCGTTGAGCGCAGAACAGCCACGTGAGCCGGAACACTAGCCTCGAATCGCGGGCTGACAAAACAGGCACCGGCCTTCGTCTTTGCCAGTTGCGCCGCGTATTTGTGGTTGTCAAAAAATGTCAGATGCATTGGCCCGGCTTCGTCGAGCGAAGCCAAGCCGGTAATGGGCTGGTGACCGCGGGTGGCATCGACCAAATGTGCACCGGTCGATGCGGCTATGTCTGCCAGCGTCGACACAGGCGGCTGCTTGAAGAATGCCGGTTGCGCCATTCCACCCGTCGCGGTGCGCCCCGTGATCACACTCAGAACGTCGTTCCGCCGCCGAACCTGAACTCCTGCACCCGATCGTACTTACCCTTTGTGATCGGAATAGCGTAATCGAAGCGCAGCGGACCGAACGGAGATGCCCAGATCAAGCCGACACCAACCGAGGTGCGGACCATGTTGGTATCGTCGTATTGAAGACCGGCACACGTTCCCGAAGAACTTGACGTACCCGGCACGCAGCCCGGCGCATTGATTTCACCGGTCAACGCATAAGAGGTCGGTCCCTTGTAATCAAAGAGCGAGCCAGCATCCGCATAAATCGCGCCCTTCAAACCGACTTCCTTCGGCAGGAACCAGAACGGCATCTGCAACTCGACAGAGGCTCCCCAGTACTTGGTGCCGCCCAGGGCATCCATCGTGCTCAGATAGTTGGTATCGCGGGGACCTATGCCGTTGGGCGCAAAGCCGCGCACCAGATTGGGGCCCATCTGGAAATTATCCAGCATGCGAATTCCAGGTTGTCCGCCGTCGGTACCGACGTTGTTCAGCATACCACCTTGCAGATGGACAAGGCCGACGATGTCCGAGACCAGCGGCTGATAGTATTTCGCATCGATCACGGTCTTCAGGTAGCTGACGTCGCCGCCAACGCCGGCAAAGTCCTGCCTGAAATCGATCAAAAGACCATCGGTCGGGTTCTTGTTGTTGTCGAGGGTGTTGTAGGTCAGCGTATAGCCGACCAGCGACGACAGCGTCGCACCGTTCGCCAGCTCCCGGCGGATTGGAAGCGAGGCTTCGCCGTCAGAGTAGCAGCCGAACCCAACCCCGGTGCCAGCGAACGCGGGCGACGGATTGAAGAGCGGATTAGGCGTTCCATCCGGGTTGAACTGAACGTTGTTACAATTCTCCAAATAGCTCGGCAGCGTAACTTCCTGCCGATAGATCGAATAACGCAACTGGAGCGTGAGATCTTCGCGCAAGCCAAAACCCAACCGCGGGCTGAAGCCAAGCGTCTTAGTGCCATATGAAATGTAGCTGTTGGCGAGTTGCTCGCGCTGGTAGAAATCAAGTCCGAGCGCGACGCGATAGTCCAGCAGATAAGGCTCGACAAACGACAGCGAATATCCTCGAGCGTATTGCCCGTATTGAACCGCAGCTTTTGCAAACAGACCGCGGCCAAGCAAGTTGCGCTCGGAGATGCTGACTTCAGCCAACGCGCCGTCGGTCGTGGAATATCCGCCTGACACCGAGAAATCGCCGGTCGACTTGTCCTCGACATCGACATCGAGAATCACGCGGTCGCTGGATGAACCAGGCTCCGTGGTGATCTTGACGGTCTTGAAGAAGTCGAGATTCTTCAGGCGGCGCTCGGCGCGATCAACCAGCGCGCGATTGTAAGCGTCACCTTCCGAAATATCGAACTCGCGGCGGATTACGTAATCCCGCGTGCGCGTGTTGCCCTTGATATTGATACGTTCGATGTAGGTTCGCGGACCTTCGTCGATCGCAAATACGATCGAGACCGTATGCGCATCGAAATTGCGATCTCCGCGTGGACGCACCACAGCAAAGGCGAAACCGCGCCGCGAAGCTTCAACCTGCATCTCCTCGACGGACTTCTCGAGAGCTTCGGCGTTGTAAAGCGCCCCAACGTTGACGCGCGAGAAGCTGCGCAGCGAATTTCCGTCGAGCGATGCAATGGAGGACTGGAAGGTCACCGATCCAACGCGGTACTGCTGGCCTTCGTCGATCTTGAAGGTCACGAGGAACCCGCCGCGCTTCGGATCGTATTCCGTCAAGGCAGCCACAACCTGAACATCGGCAAAGCCGTGCTTCAGATAGTAGCGGCGAATCAGATCGCGATCAGCTTCGACGCGATCGGGATCATAGACGTCGCCCCCGGCGAGGAAGCTCAGGAAATTCGATTCGTGGGTCTTGATGACATCCTTCAGGCGATAGGCCGAAAAGGCATGGTTACCCACGAATTCGATTGATTTAACGCCGGTCTTGGAGCCTTCGGTGACCGTGAATACGAGATCGACGCGGTTGTTAGGCTGCTCGATGATCTCTGGCGTGACGCGCACGTCATAACGGCCGGAACGGCGGTAGATTTCGACGATTCTCTGGACGTCGGATTGCACCATCGGCCGAGAGAACGTGCCGCGCGGCTTGGACTGGATTTCCGCGGTCAGCTGCTCGTCCTTGACCTTCTTGTTACCCTCGAACGCGATCCGGTTGATGACCGGATTCTCGACGACCGAGACCACCAGCCGTCCCCCGACATGGTTGATTTTGACGTCCTGGAATAGGCCGGTTTCGATCAAGGCCTTCAGCGCATCATCGATGCTTGCCTGGTCGAGGCGCCCGCTGGCATCGGGCTTGAAATACGAACGGATCGTTTCCAGCTCGACCCGGCGGTTACCTTCGACGGAAATCGACGACAAGGTCTGAGCAGCGGCTGGCGCCGACACAAGCGCAGCAGTCACCACAGCGGCGATCGGCATGGCGACCATGATCAGGGCGGCGAGCAGACCCCCCCGTAACACTCGCATTCCAACATTCATGCGCGACGCGCCCTTATCCTTCAAATGCCGGCCCATACCCCTACGGACCGACAGATTCCCATTTATTGCAACGCTTGTAGCTAATTTTGCCGAGGTGGCAAACGGCCTTTCGCAGTGCAATTTCAATTTAACTCCAAGACGTTGCCCATCGGCCACGCCTGCGCGCGAACGACTCAGGACCCGGCCAAATGCAAGATGTCATTGTAGGTCGCAAAAACCATCAGCATCAGCACCAGGCCCAGCCCGATTCGAAAGCCCATTTCCTGCGCGCGGTCCGACATAGGGCGTCCCCGGATAGCCTCGACGGCGTAGAACAAAAGGTGTCCGCCATCGAGTAACGGAACCGGAAACAGATTCAGCAGCCCGATCGATATTGAAAGCACGGCCGCGAGATGAATGAGCGCCGAAAGTCCGATTGTGGCGACCTGACCGGATATCTGCGCAATCCGGAGCGGGCCGCCAACCTGATCGGCGGCTTCACGCCCGGTAAAGATGCCGCCGATGTAAGCCAGCGTGCGGTCGACCACGAACCAGGTTTCCTTGACCCCCAGCCACAGCGCCGTCCCCGGGTTCACGCGTTCCGTGGTGACATCTCCGGGCGAGGTCGCGCGCGTAATTCCGAGAACACCAATCCGGTGTTCGTTTCCAAAGCCGTCCTTGATATCCTTGAGCTGCGGTGTCGCGCGCAGATCTAGAACGGAATCGCCGCGCTTCACTGCGATGGTCAGCGTATCGCCGGCGCTGATCCCCACGATCCGCTGCATATCCGAAAAGCTGTCGATCTTGTCGCCGTTAATGGCAGTCACGACATCGCCCGGCTTAAAGCCCGCCGCTTCCGCGGCGCTGCCGGCCTGCACCGTATCGACGCGCGCAGTCGTGCTCGGCTTGCCGAAAAACGTGAACAGGCCGGTGAAAATGACGATCGCGAGAATGAAGTTGGCAATGGGTCCCGCAGCCACGATCGCGGCGCGTGCACCGACCCTCTTGTGATGGAAACTACCGTCACGCTCTTCCGGTGTCATCGATGCGAGGGCCGCGCTGGATGGCGTGCTTGCCTCGCTATCGTCGCCAAAGAATTTGACGTAGCCGCCGAGCGGAATGGCCGAGATCTTCCAGCGCGTCCCGTGCCGGTCGTTGAAGCCGGCCAATTCGGGTCCGAAGCCAAGCGAGAACGTCAGGATCTTCACGCCCGCCCAGCGTGCGACCATGAAGTGACCGAGCTCGTGGAAGAACACAACAATGGTGAGGACGAAAAGGAATGGAACGATGTAACCAATCACACCATGGCTTAATACATTGAAACTATGCAGAAAAAAATCAGACATCCCATTCCCCTCGCACAGAGCCCGAGGCCCTGTCCCCCAACCCTCTAGGATGCCTTTGCGGCAATTTGAGGCAAGAGGGTGGCAGCCATATTTCGCGCGTTATGGTCAACGGCGATGGCATCGTCAGCCGACGTCAAGGGCGCCAGGTTTCCAGCCCGGACCCAGCCGTTCATGGTCGCTTCGACCAGACGCGCAATGGCTCCAAATCTGATCTTTTCACCAATGAACGCCGCAACCGCGATCTCATTTGCCGCATTGTAGACGGTGGTTGCACCCTGCCCCGTCCGCAGCGCGTCGTAAGCCAATCGCAGGCCCGGAAAGCGCTCGAAGTCGGGCGCTTCGAATGTCAGTTGCCCGATCTTGGCAAGATCGAGTTGCGCCGCGGGCCCTGCAATACGATCGGGCCATCCGAGACAGTGCGCGATCGGCGTGCGCATATCGGGCGCGCCAAGCTGCGCGACGACGGACCGATCGGAGAATTCGACCATGCCATGAACGATCGACTGCGGATGGACCAGCACGTCGATTTCGTCGGGCGCGAGCGCGAACAAACAGGCGGCTTCGATGACTTCGAGTCCCTTGTTCATCATCGACGCCGAGTCGATGGTGATCTTCTGCCCCATGCTCCAGTTCGGATGCTTCAGCGCCTGCGCCAGCGTCGCCTTCTCGATGTCGGCGGCGGCCCAGGTGCGAAAAGGCCCTCCGGACGCGGTAATGATGACGCGGGTAAGTTCATCGCGATTACCCGAGCTCAAGGCCTGAAACAGGGCGTTGTGCTCGGAGTCGGCCGGCAAAATGCGGGCGCCTGCCTTGGCAGCCCGTTGCATGAAGAAGTCACCGGCGCAAACCAGGCACTCCTTGTTCGCCAGTGCAATCGTTGCTCCACGATCAACGGCCGCAAGCGCAGGCTTTAGACCGGCCGCGCCGCTGACGGCGGCCATCAACCAATCGGCAGGGCGCGAAGCAGCTTCAACGATCGCACTTTCGCCAGCGCCGCACGCGATGCCGCTCCCCGCGAGAGCATCTTTCAATTCACCAAGACGCGTGGCATCCGCCACTGCCGCGAAACGCGCGTTGAACTCCCGCGCCAGTTTGGCAAGCCCTTCTACGTTGGAATTCGCAGTGAGTGCTTCGACGCGATAGCGGCCGGGCGCGCCACGCAGCAAATCCATCGTGCTATCGCCGATCGATCCGGTCGCTCCCAGAACCGTCACGGTCCTGACGCCAGCGTGAGCCAGCTTGTCATTTTTCAGCGGAACAGCACTCATATGTCACCAAACCATAAGAGCGTGACCGACGCCATCCGCATCGCCACGCAAAAGTCCGAAAAGCGCAGCCAGAACAATCGCTGCAACAAAGCCGTCGAGACGGTCGAGCAGACCGCCGTGCCCGGGAATGATCTGACTCGAATCCTTCACACCGAAGCGCCGCTTGACTGCTGATTCAAACAGATCGCCCAACTGCGACACGACAGACAGGAGAGCTCCAAGCAGCAGCAAGGGAGCCATTTTCCCAAAATCGAAGGCGGCAAATCCCGCTGCGACTGCGAGGCTCGCGACGAATCCGCCAACCGCACCCGCCCACGTCTTCTTCGGACTGACGCGAGACCACAATTTCGGCCCGCCGATTCCGCGACCCGCGAAATATCCACCGATATCGGTCACCCAGACGATCAGCATCACAAAAATCAACGCGATGAATCCGTAAGTACCGTCGAGCCGCACCAGCGCCGACGCGAATTCCGCCGCCGCCGCATAACAAAAGCCGATCACGGACCAAGAACGCAGTCGCTGCGACACCACAGCAACTGCCGCAGTGCCGATCACAAGAACAATCAACGAATACTCGTGATGTCCGAGCGCCAGACACACGCCGGACACAACAAGTGCCGTGGTCCCGGCCGCAACCGTCAGCCGTTCCTGACCAGCGCCAACGATCATCAGCCATTCGACGTAAAGGCCGATGGACGCGAGAGTCACGAGAGCAACCCACAACGGCCCACCCGCCCAAGCGATCGCAATGGCGAGCGGCGCGAGAACCAGCGCAGCGATGACGCGCGTCAAGAGATTTCGCGATCCCTGATCGACGGCCGGCACACCCTGCTCCTGGTCCAGACCTGTCACGATCCGGTTTTCGCAGCCAGCCCACCGAAGCGGCGCTCTCGTCGGGCGTATTCGGCGATCGCACCTTCGAGCGCCGCCTTGTCGAAGTCCGGCCAATGCATGGGCACAAAAACGAATTCGCTGTAGGCCGCCTGCCACATCAGAAAGTTCGACAACCGCTGTTCGCCGCTGGTGCGAATGATTAAATCGGGATCGGGAATGTCAGGCGCATCGAGATACTGACCAAGTGTATCCGCGGTAATTGACGCGGGATCACGCTTGCCATCAGCGACTTCCTGCGCGAGGCGCTGGGCGGCATTCGCGATTTCCTGCCGCGAACCATAGTTAAACGCGACCACCAGATTGAGACGTGTGTTGTTCTTCGTCAGTTCTTCGGCTTCGGTCAGAAGCGCACAGATATCCTGGTCCAGGCCTGCGCGTTCACCGATGATGCGGACCCGCACTCCGTCACGGTGCAGCGTCGCAAGGTCATTGCGGATAAACCGGCGCAACAGGCCAAAGAGATCGCCGATTTCAGTCGCGGGCCGCGACCAGTTCTCAGAACTGAAAGAAAAAATCGTAAGATAAAGGATGTTCAGTTCGCTGGCGGCACGGACGACCCGTCTTAGCGCCTCAACACCGCGGCGATGGCCTTCTGCGCGCGGCAGGCTTCGGGCGGCCGCCCAGCGTCCGTTGCCATCCATGATGATCGCAACGTGCAGCGGCGCATCGGTTTGGTCCGATCGTTTGGTTGCAGGCACAGCGGCATTCGACATCAGGTCAGTCCAATTCCGGCTAAACGGTGAGAATTTCCTTTTCCTTTCCTGCCAGCAATTGATCGATCTCGGAGATCATCGCATCGGTCACTTTCTGTACGTCATTGTCCATACGCTTCTGGTCATCCTCGGAAATCTCGTGATTCTTCTCGAGTTTCTTGATCGTATCCAGGCCGTCGCGGCGAACATGACGAACGGCCACCTTCGCGGCCTCAGCATACTTGTGCGCAACCTTGACCAGTTCCTTGCGGCGCTCTTCATTGAGCTCCGGAATGCGCAGGCGCAGCACCTGTCCTTCGGTCGCGGGGCTCAATCCGAGATTGGAATCGACGATCGCCTTTTCCACCGCCTTCACCATCGATTTGTCCCATACCTGCACCGACAACAGGCGCGGCTCCGGGACACTGATCGTCGCAACCTGATTCAACGGCATATGGCTGCCATAGGCCTCGACCTGCACCGGTTCGAGCATCGACGCCGAGGCGCGCCCGGTGCGCAAACCGCCCAGCTCGTGCTTGAGAGATTGAGTTGCCCCCTGCATCCGGCGTTTCAGTTCGTTGATATCGAAGTTATCCGACGTCATGTGGCTCTCCATCCCGGAACTTATTCTGACCTACGATCGCACCCAATCTGACGCCATCGATCAACTGGCGACGATCGTTCCCCGGCCGTTACCTCTCAAGATTGCACCGATCGAACCCGGTTCGGCGATCGAGAACACAATGATAGGCAGCGACGTCTCGCGGGCAAGCGCGAAAGCAGTCGCATCCATGACCTTATAGCCGCCTTCGAGCGCCTGTGAGTGGCTTAACCGCTCAAACCTTTTGGCAGACGGATCTTTCTTGGGATCGGAACTGTAGACGCCGTCCACATTCGTCGCCTTGAGCACGGCTTGCGCACCGATCTCGGCCGCGCGAAGCACCGCTGTGGTATCGGTCGTAAAGTATGGATTGCCGGTCCCGCCCCCGAGCAGAACGATACGGCCTTCGGAGAGATATTTGTGCGTTGCACTACGTGTGAAGAGCTCGCAGACCTCGGGCATCACGAATGCAGACAGGGCACGAGCTGACTGCCCACGCCGTTCGAGGGCCGCTTCAAGCGCGAGGCAATTCATGATTGTCGCGAGCATTCCCATCGTATCGCCGGTCGGGCGCGAAACACCGCGGGAAGACACCTCGACGCCGCGGAAGATGTTTCCGCCGCCGATCACGACCGCGATTTCGACCCCCAATTCGCGCGCCGCGATCAGATCGCCGGCAACACGATCGATAGTGGGCTGGTCGATGCCGAAGGGCTTTGAGCCCGCGAAATATTCGCCCGACAATTTAACGACAACGCGACGATAGGCTGGCTCATCCATGATGCGTTAGCTCCGTCGCGAGTCGTGTACTGTCCCGGCTCCGTTCGGGTCTCGCTTCACCCCTGCCCAGCAGCCGCAGCAACCTCGGCTGCGAAATCGGACTCGGTCTTCTCGATTCCCTCGCCGAGAGCATAGCGCACAAAGCCGGTGATCTTCACAGGTGCACCGACCTTGCCCTCAGCTTCTTTGAGCGCCTGGCCGACGCTTTTCTTGTCGTCGAAGATAAACGGCTGCTCCAGCAGCGTCTGCTCCTTGTAGAAGGTCTTCAGGCCGGACTCGGTGATCTTCTCGATCATCGCTTCGGGCTTGCCCTGCTGCCGGAACTTGTCGGCCAGGATGTCCTTCTCCCGCTTGACGACCGCGGGATCGACCCCCGACGGATCGATCGCGAGCGGGTTTGTCGATGCGACATGCATTGCGATCTGGCGACCCAGTGCAGCAAGCTCGTCGGCCTTTCCGGCCGATTCAAGAGCGACGATCACGCCCATCTTTCCGGCGCCGTCGATAACTGCATTGTGGACGTAGCTCGCGACCAGTCCCTTGCCGACTTCGAGCGAAGCTGCGCGGCGCAATGTCATGTTCTCGCCGATGGTGGCGATGGCATCGGAAATGGCAGTTTCCACCGTTGCACTACCGACCTTGGCGGCCTTGATCTTCTCGACGTCGCTGCCGACGTGGAGCGCAACCTGCGCCACCATCTTGACCAGCCCCTGGAACTGCTCGTTGCGTGCGACGAAATCGGTCTCCGAATTGACTTCGATGACCACGCCCTTGTTGCCGCTGGTCACGGCGCCGATCAGGCCTTCGGCCGCGACGCGGCCAGCCTTCTTGGCGGCTTTCGACAACCCCTTCTTGCGCAGCCAGTCGATCGCAGCCTGCATGTCGC
Source organism: Pseudomonadota bacterium (assembly GCA_041691515.1). Classification (GTDB taxonomy): domain Bacteria; phylum Pseudomonadota; class Alphaproteobacteria; order Rhizobiales; family Xanthobacteraceae; genus Nitrobacter. Next base: position 15,065 of record JBEPUM010000073.1, read on the forward strand.
CGTTGTTTTCGGCCAGCGCCTGCTTGCAATCCATCATGCCGACGCCGGTCGTTTCGCGCAGGTCCTTGACCATCGCTGCGGTGATTGTTGCCATTGCTGTATGTCCTTTACCTGTCAGGCGGCTGCGGCGCAGCTCACGCCGACCGCCGCCACCTCTACTCAGGAAACAAGTCAGAAAATCCGACGGGGAAGCGGGCGGCCGGAAGGCCGCCGGCCTGTCACGTTATTCGGTCTCGGCGGTCATCGCCTTGGCCTGAGCGACCCAGCCGTCAGCACGGGAGGGAAGTCCGACCTCTTCACCGATCTTGTGCGCGGTGGCGTGATCAAGCTCGGCGAGCTGCCAATAGTGGAAAATGCCGAGATCGTTGAACTTCTTCTCGATCGCACCGGATACGCCCGTGAGCTTCTTGAGATCGTCGGCAACGCCGCGCGGACCAGCAAGACCCTGGAAGCCGACGGGTTGAGCCGCGACTGGAAGTTCTTCCCGAACCGGCTGGACTGATGCACCGACGTCGATTCCGGAATCGCCCTGGGCACGCGAAATGCCGTCGATCGCTGCACGCGCAATCAGGTCGCAATACAGGGTAATGGCACGTCCGGCATCGTCGTTACCCGGGACGAGATAGCTGATGCCCTTCGGATCGCAGTTGGTGTCAACGATCGCGGCGACCGGAATATTCAGCCGCTGGGCTTCCTGGATCGCGATGTCTTCCTTGTTGGTATCGATCACGAAGATCATGTCGGGCAGACCGCCCATGTCCTTGATGCCGCC
>JBEPUM010000074.1:0-15565 GCA_041691515.1 Pseudomonadota bacterium
ATGGCCGGCCTGTTTTGGGATCTGGGCGAAGCGCCACGGATATCCTGAACGGGTAACAAGGCGCGGGAAGGCCACACGTTGGCCCAGATGAATTCTACTGTCCTCGCCGCCTGCCGGGCAACAAATCTATCGCCGCGAGCCACTCCCACAGCAGCAATATCGTCTTTTTTCGGGGTGTCTCGCCCGTCGTGCGAGCGAGGAATATATCACTCCTGCAGCGTGACGCCTCCGGGTAATCCGCGCTGCCCGTGGAGCATCCGATGGCACGATTGATCAACCCGCTGACGTCAGCTTCCCGCCGCGCGATGCGTGGCTTGACGCGCTTCATCGCGATTGCGGCCGCGAGCCTGCCTGCGGTTGGCGTCTGACGACCGCGTCCCTCACTGACTACTGATACGATGCGACGATGTCGGAGACCGCGCGCTCCAGTTGGCGCGCCGTGGCGCACTGGCGCACCACCGAACAGAACGTCGCGTAGCGCGTCATCTCGGAGTCGCCGAACCCCCACGCCGTCCGCCCTTCCGGATTGAGCCAGACCAGCCGCTTCGACCGCTCGCCGATCCGGCGCAGAATATCCGCGCGCGGATCGAGATTGTTGCTACGGGCATCGCCGAGCACGATGACGGTCGTCTGCGGCGTCAGCGTGCTCATCCAGCCTTTCTCGAAATCCGCGAACGAGCGCCCGTAGTCGGACGAGCCGAATCCGGCCTTCGACATGATTTCGGCCATCGCCTCTTCCGGCGATTTGGCCTCGAGGATATCGCTGACCTCGATCAGGTGGCCCGAGAAGGCGAACGAGCGGACATCCGACACCACCTCGTGCAGGCTGTGAATCAGCAGCAGGAAAAAATCCGACACCCGCGCCACCGATCCCGAGACATCGCAGATCGCCACGATCTTCGGCCGGTCGCGGCGCTTGCGCTTCCACGCCGTCAGGAATGGTACGCCGCCCCAGGCCGCATTGCGCCGGATGGTGCGGCGAACGTCGAGATGGCCGCGCCGCTGGCGCTTGCGCGGCTTGCTGTAGCGCTCGCGCAGACGCCGGGCGATCTTGCGGATCAGCGCGCGCATCTGAGCGACCTGCCGCGGCTCGATCCGTGACAGCGGCGCGTTGCGCAGGATTTCGTTGCGCAGGTTTTCCGCTTCCTCGCGGCCGTACAGCAGAAGCGCCTGCGAAACCGCGTCGCGCACATCGTCGCGCAGCGTTTCTTTCGCCCGCGCCAGCCGCTCGGCCAGCGCGGGATTGGAGACAATCAAATCGTCGATGTCATCGCGCAGGCGCTGAATGCCGAGCTGATCGAGCACGCGCGCCGAAAACAGGCCGCGCTGGGTGAAATACCTGATCTCGGTCAAATTTGCCGCGCTAGAGGCGTTGGCGATCGCAGCCGCCATCTCGGCGCGATCCTGCGACAGCAGCATTTGCGCCAGCGGACCAAGGCTCGACAGCGCTTCGGCGGGCACCGGCGCACCCGCTTCACCGGCGGGCGGCGCGCCGCCAGCGGCATCATCGCCAGTTTCCTGCGATGCGCCGGCCTCGTCGCTTTCACCGTTTTCGTTTGCCGCCTGCGATGGCTGCGGACGAGCGAAAAACAGATCGAAGCAATCGCCCAGCGCCTTCTTCTCGTCCTGCGTCTTGGCGAGCGTCAGCAACAGCGTGTCGCGCAGAATGCTCCGGTCGGAAAAGCCGACTTCTGCGACGGCGCGCATCGCGTCGATGCTCTCGGCGGGCGACACCCGGACACCGGCGCCGCGCGCCGCCCGAAAGAAGCGATGCAGATTCTCTCTCATCGGTCTTCCTCGTCATTGCGAGGAGTGAAGCGACGAAGCAATCCAGCTTTCGGCCGGAGCTTGCTGGATTGCTTCGCTGCGCTCGCAATGACGAACATCACGACCTACCCAAACACGTTCTGACGCGCAGCCTTGGCAACGAAGGTCGAAACCTGAGGCAATGCCGCCTCAATATCCGATTCGTATTTCAGAAGAACGTTGAGCGTGTCCTTGACCATTTCAGAGTCGAGCTCGGATGCCTGCAGAAGCACCAGCACGCGGGCCCAGTCGATGGTTTCGCTTACCGACGGCAGCTTCTTCAGATCCAGCGTGCGGACCTCGCTGATGAAGCCGACCAGTTGCTTACGCAGCGTTTGCGAAATGCCGGGCACGCGGCTCTCGACAATCCGCTCTTCCAGTTTCTGCTCGGGGAAGCCGATATGCAGATGCAGGCAGCGCCGCTTCAGCGCGTCGCCGAGATCGCGCTCGCTGTTGGAAGTCAGGATCACCGTCGGCGGTACCACGGCAGATACCGTGCCAAGCTCGGGGATCGAGACCTGGAAGTCCGACAGGATTTCGAGCAACAACGATTCGAATTCGGCGTCGGACTTGTCGATCTCGTCGATCAGAAGCACGCAGCCTTTGGGCTGTTCGAGCGCCTGCAACAGCGGGCGCGGCTCGACAAATTCCTTGGAGAAGAACACGTCGCCGAAATCATGCAACTGCGCCAGCGCGGCATCCAGCGTCGCGGCGCCGCCCAAGACTTCGCCGAGCTTGTCTTTCAGTATCTGCGTGTAGAGAAGCTGTTTGGCGTATTTCCATTCATACAGTGCCTTGGCCTCGTCGAGGCCCTCGTAGCATTGCAGGCGGATCATCTTCAGACCGCGCCAGGCGGCGATCGCCTTGGCCAGTTCGGTCTTGCCTACACCGGCGGGACCTTCGACCAAAATCGGCTTCTCGATCTGATCAGCGAGGTAGACCGCGGTCGCAATTTGCCGGCTGGCGATGTAGCCCTGCGCGGCGAGGCCGCTTTCCACCGCTTCGATTGAGGCCGCCGGCCGATGGTCAGTCACGATGGTCGCTCCACATTGCCGGAATTAAAGCGGTTGGCACCGCCGTTCTGAGCTACGCGCCATAAGGGCGGATGTCCAGTATCGGGGCGGCATGGCCGCCCATAAGCGAGCCCGGAATGACCCGGAAATATTCCGCAGTCTGAAAACTCTCTACCGCAATACCAACCCGGTCGCGGCCTCAAGCTCGGCGATCGCCTGCGGTGCATTGATCACCTTGATCGTGGTCATGCCCATTTCGCGCGCCGGTTTCAGATTGACGCCGAGGTCGTCGAGATAGACGCAACGCTTGGGATCGACGCCGAGCGCCTCCACCATCATCATGTAGATGCGCGGATCGGGTTTGCGCAGGCCGATTTTCGCGGACTCGATGATGTGATCGAACAGCGCCATCACCTCGGCGAGGTAGAGCGAACGACCGCTTTTGCTGCCAATCGCATTGGCGGGAAGGTTGTTGGTGATGCAGCCGGTCTTGAAGGATTGCTTCACCCGTCGCAACGCTTCGACCATCTCAGGCCGCAGATCGCCCGACAGCAGCGGCAGCACGTCGCGGCCGCGCAACTCCGCGCCGAGCGCCAGCGATTCCGCCGCGAACAATTCATCGAATGTAGCCAGATCGACTTCGGCGCGCTCGAATTTCGCCCATGCGTTTTCCCAGTGATTGGCCGCGTTGGTGCGCCGGATGATGTCCGCAGGCAACCCGCGCTCGGTTTCGAAACGCGCGAACGCCTCGAACGGCGAGGTCGTCAGCACGCCGCCGAAATCCCAGATGACTGCCTCGATCATGTTATTCGTCAATGTTTGACCGCGACCGATTTGAGCAGGGCCGCATTGGAGTCCAGTTCTTGCTTCACGAAAACGTCCATCTCGGCCGGCGTCATCGGCAGCGGATCGACCGCGAGCTTCTTCAGCTTGGCCTGCATCTCGGGCTCCGCCAATACCTTCACGCCGGCAGCGTGGAATTTGTCGATGATGTCGCGCGGCGTCTTGGACGGCATGAACACGGCAAACCAGCTGACGCTGTCGGCGTTCTTGAGGCCGATATCCACGGGCGACGGCACGTCCGGCAGGTCGGCGACACGCTTGGGGGAGGACACCACCAGCGCGCGCACGCGCCCGTCCTGGATCAGCGGCAACGCCGTCGAGAGCGGACAGAAATAGAAATCGATCCGGCCGCCCATGATGTCGGTGATTACCTCGGCACCCCCGCGATAGGGAACGTGGGTCGCCGCAAAGCCTGCCGCAATCCGGAATTTCTCCGCAGCGATATGCGTGGCGCTGCCGATGCCGACCGAGCCGTAGGTGATCGCAGCATCCTTGGCCTTCGCCGCAACCAGGAAATCCTGCACGGTCTTCCATGGCCGCGACGTCGGCGTGATCATGACACTGACGCTTGTGCCGAGCATCAGCGCGGACGACAGGTCCTTGGTCACGTTGTAGGTCAGGTTCGGATAGAGCGAAGGTGCGATGACCAGCGCCGAAGAGTGCGCCAGGATGGTGTACCCGTCCGGCGCGGCATGGGCGACGACGGCGGTGCCGAGCGAACCGCCTGCGCCGGTGCGATTTTCGACCACGATGGTTTGTCCGAGTTCGGCCGACATCCGGTCGAAGACGGCGCGCGGAACGACATCGGTGGCGCTGCCTGCGCCGAACGGAATCACCGCTTTGATGATGTGCGACGGCCAGCTCTGCGCGGACGCTTGCATGGACATCGCACACGACACGGCACACACCGCCAGCGAGGCCATCGATTTGGCTAATTGGTTCATAGTGGCTCCAGTAACGGATCAGCGCAGATCAAACGATACGGACTCTGCAAGAGCGCGCAAGAACTTCCCGAAGCCCGCCTGCGATCACCGCGCGCCGAACGTCGTCTCTCCGAACAATGCCTTCTGCGTCGAAGGCTGCGAGCGCCAGTATTGCGGCGGCACAGCCACCGTCGCGCCGAGCTGCGCGGCCGCATGCCATGGCCAGCGCGGATCGTAGAGCATGCCGCGCGCCAGCGCGACGAGGTCGGCCTTGCCGCTGGCGATGATGTCCTCGGCCTGTTGCGCCTCCGTGATCAAACCGACGACAATGGTCGTCAATTCAGTGGCCTTCTTCACCGCTTCGGCGAAAGGCACCTGATAACCCGGCCCGAGCGCGATCTTTTGCAACGGCGACACGCCGCCCGACGAGACGTCGATCCAGTCGGCGCCGCGCGCTTTCAGCGCACGGGCGAAGGCGATGGTCTGCTCGACATCCCAGCCGCCCTCGACCCAGTCGGTGGCCGAGACACGCACGCCCACGGGACGGTCGTCCGGAACAGCGGCGCGTACGGCCTCGAACACCTCGAGCGGAAAGCGGATGCGGTTCTCCAGCGAACCGCCGTAACGATCCTGCCTACGGTTGGCAATCGGCGACAGAAACTGATGCAGCAGGTAGCCGTGCGCCGCATGAAGTTCGAATGCGTCGATGCCGAGCCGCGCCGCGCGCCGCGCCGCGTCCACAAAAGCATTGCGAATGCGGTCACGGCCAGCGTCGTCGAGCGCATGAGGCGGGGCTTCGCCGTCCTTATGAGGCAGAGCCGAAGGCGCATCGGCCAACCACCCTCCGTCGGAGAGCGGGATTTGCTGGCCGCCATCCCACGGCGTGTTGCTCGAAGCCTTGCGGCCGGCATGGGCAAGCTGAATGGCAACCGGCATCGACGAATGCGCGCGGATCGCGGTCATTACCCGGGCCAGGCCGGCTTCGGTCGCATCGTCGTAGAGGCCGAGACAGCCCGGCGTGATGCGGCCCATGGATTCGACGGCGGTGGCCTCGATGCACAACATCCCCGCGCCGGACAGCGCCAGCGTGCCGAGATGCATCATGTGCCAGTCGGTCGCGACACCGTTCTCGGCGGAATACTGGCACATCGGCGCCACCACGATGCGGTTCGGCAAGGTGAGACCGCGCAGCTTGAACGGCGAAAACAATTTGCTCATGTTGAGTTTCCGTCAGGAGGGGCGCTCAATCGAGCATTGCGATGCCGCTGGATCAAGACGCAGTTTTGCATTGCAGCCGTCCCCGGCGCGATGAAGATTTCAGTGCTCGTGAGGCCGCAACTCGCCCGGAATGCCGGGCTGCTCAAGCCCGCCCTCGGCGATCCATTGCTCGGTTTTCCGGATCGCCCGCGCGATATGCTCGTCGGTCCGCGAGAAATCATAGGGCGAGCCGACCAGCGGACAGAGCGGCGGCACGACGCGATATTCGATGGCAGGATCGATGAATTCGAGATCGTCGATCATCTGCCGGGAGATCAACAGCGTCACGGCGTGAAGCACGTTAGCGACCGCGCCCCTCGGCGGCGCTTCGCCCGCGCAGGCAAAGCCGGTCGGAAGAATAATCAACCGCGTCGCGCCCTTCTCAAGCGCCACCCTGATCGGCGTGTTGCTCGAAATCGCGCCGTCAGCGAGATACAGGCCCTTGTGCTTGACCGGTTCGAAAGCGCCCGGAATCGAGGTGCTCGCCACGATGGCCTCCGCGGCCGACCCCTCCGACAGCACGACGCTGCCGCCGGTCACGATGTTGGTGGTGACGATATGCACCGGCAGCTTCGCATCCTGCAGATTCTTGTACGGCAGATGGTCGTCGATCAGCTTGCGCACGCCGTCATGCGAGATCAGAAAATCCCGCCGCCAGAGAAACGCCAGCAGGGTTCTCATCGATACCGGGAACACATCCTCCCGGCGCAGGCCGCGCCAGATATCCGCCAGACGCTTGACGCCGTCGAGGGTGGGCACCCCGGCATAGTAGGCGCCGTTCAACGCGCCCACGCTCGATCCCACGACCATGTCGGCGGTCACGCCATGAGCGGCAAGCGCCTGCATCATGCCGACCTGAATGGCGCCGAAACTTCCGCCGCCGGCGAACACGAAGGCGGTCTTCGGAGAACCGGGCGGCGTTGCTGAGGCAGACAATGGTCCCATGGCTCCATCTTGCGCCGCAGCATACGTGCTGTCGGCGTGCCGCGCACGTATATCAACGGGCCTCAAGTCATTGCAATCCGCATCGTTTGAAGACACCGGCGCGTTACAGGCCGCGTGCCATTAACTTTTCGCTAACTGGAATTGCTAACGCGGCTTCCATTTGTGCACGGTATCCACGTCCCCCGGAAGGACTTGGGGCCATGCCAGAACAGCCTGGAGAGGATCGCTTCGACGCCAGCCGTCGCCGTTCGATGCTGTCGAATGCCGGCATCGCTGCCGTCAGGTCATTGATGCAGAGAAGCCCCATCCATTGGCTGGTCCTGTGCGGCGGCCTGCTGGTCGCCGGCATCGCCGTGGGCACCGCGATTACGGTCAGCAATTTTCGCGAGCGTGCAATTGCGACCAGCGAGCATCAGCTCGAGAACACGGTTCGGGTGCTTGCACGCCACTTCGACCAGCAGTTCGAGGAATTGTCGCGCATCCAGCGCAGCATAGAGACTTATATGCGAACCGTCGGCGTCAAGACGCCGGAAGATTTCTCGCGCATGATGTCCGGCGAGGACGTCCACGAGATGCTGAGATCGCAAACCGGCGATTCCTACACCGGCAACCTGACGCTGGTGAACGCAGAAGGCAAACTGATCAATTCGTCCACCGACTGGCCCGCGTCCGGCACCGACGTTTCGGATCGTTCCTACTTCGAGACGCTGAAGATCGACCCCTCGCCCAATCGGGAAATCCTCGCGCCAGTGCTCAGCCGTGAGACTGGAACGTGGAAGACCCTGTTTGTCCGCCGCGTGACGGGCTCGAATGGCGAGTTCCTCGGGCTGGTGACCCGCGGCGTCGAGCCCGAGCAGTTCGAGCGGTTCTTCTCTACCGTTGCGTTCGGAAAAAATTCCGCCATCTCCATGTTTCACAACAACGGCACCCTGCTGGCCCGCTATCCCCACATGAAGCGGACGATCGGTCAGAACTTCAAGAGGGGACCGCTGCTGCAAGCGATCGATATAACAGGCAATCACGCGACGTTGCGCGTTAAAAGCCCCGTAGATGGACTCGACCGGCTGGGCTCGATTCACAAGATGCGGGATTTCCCGATCTCGATCGTCGCGACCACGACGATGGATACGGCGCTGGCCGACTGGCGCGAGCAGACGCGATTCCTGATCGGCGTCGCCAGCCTGTGCGCGCTGATCATCGCGGCGATCCTGTTTCTGATCGTTCGTCAGCTCTCGCGCCAGCACCGCGCATCCCGCGACCAATTGACGGTCGAGAAGCAGCGTCTCGACACCGCGATCAACAATATGTCGCAGGGCTTGTTGTTGTTCGATTCATCGGAACGGCTGATCGTCTGTAACGGCCGCTATATCGAGATGTATGGGCTTTCACCCGAGGTGCTCAAACCGGGCTGTACGTTCCGCGAAGCGATCGAACACCGGCAAGCCACCGGCTCCTTTAATGGCGATATCGACGAGTATTGCCGCGATACCCTGCGCAACACGGCCCGCGAACACGTGGTCGTCATCAAGACCACCGACGGCCGATCGGTTCAGATCACCAACCGTCCGGTAAAAGGCGGCGGCTGGGTCGCTACCCATGAAGATATTACCGAGCGTGAGAATCTCGAGCGGGAGCGCGATCGCGACCGCGCCTTCCTGAACCGGATCATCGATCATATCCCGACACAGATCACGGTGAAGGACGTCCGCAATCGCAGGTACGTTCTCACCAACAGCGTCGCTGAAGCTCAGTTCGGCGCGCCGCGCGACGCGATCATCGGCGGGACCGCCTACGATCACTTCGACAGGGACATGGCCGACAAGATTACCCAGGCCGACGACGACGCGCTAAAATCCCGCGACGGCCAGTTCCTCGACGATCTGCAATGGGACATCAACGGAGCAGGTCCCCGTTTCATCACCTCCCAGCGTATCGTCATTCGCGACCGGAACGACGAGCCGCGGTATCTCATCAACGTCGTCGACGACATCACCGAACGCAAGCTGTCCGACAATCGCATCCGGCATCTCGCCCACTACGACGCCCTCACCGACCTGCCAAATCGCGCTCTCTTTCATGAGCAGCTCGATCAGCAAATCAAGCTGATCGGCCGAGGCGAGCAGTTCGCCGTGCTCTACATCGACATCGACGAATTCAAGAGCATCAACGATTCGCTGGGACACGCGGTAGGCGACGAGTTGCTGAAAGGCGTTGCCGAGCGGCTGCGCAAGTGCGTCATGGAGACCGACTTCATCGCACGGCTCGGTGGCGACGAGTTCGCGATCGTGCAGACGGCGATTCGGGGCGCGAACGACGTCACCGATCTCGTCATGCGGATCTACGGTGAAATCCGCACGCCCTACGAATGCCTCGGGCACCAGTTGTCGACCGACGCCAGCATCGGAATCGCGCTGGCGCCGCAGGACGGCACCGACCTCGATCAATTGCTCAAGAACGCCGATCTGGCGATGTATGGCGCGAAGGCCGACGGGCGGCGCACCTATCGCTTCTTCGAGCCTGAAATGGATGCGCACGCCAAGAACCGCCGCCAGCTTGAGCTCGATCTGCGGCGGATCATTACCGACAGCGAATTCTGCGAGGGCGGCTTCGAAGTGCACTATCAGCCGCTGGTCAGCCTCGGCGACGATACCGTCACAGGCTGTGAAGCTCTGCTGCGCTGGCGCCATCCCGAGCGCGGCATGATCTCACCCGCCGAATTCATTCCCGTCGCCGAAGAAACCGGATTGATCGGCGAACTCGGCGAGTGGGTGCTGGCGACGGCATGCGCCGAAGCCGCGACATGGCCGGATCAAGTCAAGATCGCGGTCAACGTATCGCCGGTCCAGTTCCGGAGTCACGGCCTGCCGTTGAAGGTGGCAAGCGTGCTGGCAGCCTCCGGGCTTGCAGCGCAACGCCTCGAACTCGAAATCACCGAGGCCGTTCTGATCCGCGACGACGAGATTGCGCTCGCGATCCTGCATCAGTTGCGAGCGATCGGGGTGCGGATCGCGCTCGACGATTTCGGCACCGGCTATTCGTCGTTGAGTTACCTGCAGCGCTTCCCCTTCGACAAGATCAAGATCGACCGTTGCTTCGTCAATGACATCGTGGAACTCGACGGGTCGTCGTCCATCGTGCAGGCCGTGGTCAATATCGCCGCCGCCCGCAACATGACCACCACTGCCGAGGGCGTCGAGACCGCTCCGCAGCGCGAGGCGCTGCGCGCGCTCGGCTGCAACGAAATGCAGGGCTACCTGTTCAGCGCGGCAAGGCCTGCCGAAGCGATCCGGGAATTGCTCCGCCCTCACGCTCAAGCGATGATTGCCGTCGCCTGATCCCGGCGTCATCGCCCGGCCCGGGCACAATCCAAATGCTTCGACGACCAGCGGTTTTCGGCGATTGCCGCAATGCCGCCATACGCGGCCTCGCGCCCGGTTGACTTCTTTGCACCCGATGACAGACTTCATGGAAATTCCGGGACGGAGACGTCGCAATGGACCTCGCCCGAAGCCATGTCGAGCGCGTGCTGTCGGTCGCCAACGACGCGACGGTTGCGAATGGTGAGGCGCGCATCGCCGATTCATGGCGGCGCTGCCTCGTGCACCACAAGCTGGACCCGGCGCGCCGAGGACCGCCGCGAACGCTGACGCAATCCGAGCTCAAGGATTTTGCCGCGCCGCTCGACGAGATGATCCGTCTCGCCATGCCGGAACTCGACGATCTCTTTCGGATCGTCCGCCTTGGCGGCTATTGCGTCAACTTCGCGGATACCAGCGCCACGATGCTGGTCAGCCGCCTGCCCGGCGGCGATGCCGCTGACACGCTTCGCGAATGGAAGGTCTACACCGGCTCCATTTTCTCCGAGGCGATCGAGGGCACCAACGGCGTCGGGACGGCACTGGCTGAACGGCGGCCGATCCTCGTTCATCGCGACGACCATTTCCGCGAGCAATGGTCGCGCTTCAGTTGCGCGGTGGCGCCGGTGTTCGATCACGACGGACAGCTTGCCGGTGCGGTCAACATCACGTCGTGCCGCGCCGATCTCGATCGCACCGCACATCAGCTTGCACTCGCCGTCACCGTGCAGGCCGTCCGCCGCATCGAGGAGACGATCTTCCGCTCCCATTTCCGCGACGCATGGATCGCGGCGCTGCCGGCCGATGAGAGCGGCAATATCGGCCTGATCGCGTTCGACGGCGATCAGCGAGTCCTCGGCGCGAGTCGTACTGCGCGCCAGACCTTCGGTCTTTCGGACGCCGCGATCGACAGCGGTTCCGCACTGTCGCAATTCATCCAGATCGATGCCGACGCGCTGCGATCACCCGATACGATGCAGGTGTTGCGGCATGCGGACGGCGCACCGCTCGGGAACGGCCATCTCAGCGGACCGGCTCACGTTGCCAGACAGGCGCGACCCGCACCGCCGCGGCATCCAGCCTCCGACCGCCGCTATGATGCCCTGGCACAATTCGCCGGCGATGACCCGCAATTGCAGCGCGCAATGCAGCGGCTGGCGCGGATCGCCGACCAGAATATTCCCGTGCTGCTGCATGGCGAGACCGGCAGCGGCAAGGACACGCTGGCACGCGCCATTCATGCCGCGAGCGGCCGCGGTCGCGGCCGTTATGTCGCGCTCAACTGCGCGGCGATGCCGGAAAGCCTGATCGATGCCGAACTGTTCGGCTACGAAGCCGGCGCCTTCACCGGCGCGCGGCGCGACGGATCGAAAGGGCTGATCGTGCAGGCCGACGGCGGCACGCTGTTTCTCGACGAGATCGGCGACATGCCGCTGGCGTTGCAGACACGGCTGTTGCGCGTGCTGGAAAATCGCGAGGTCTGGCCGCTCGGTGCGCTGAAGCCCGTCCCGGTCGACCTCCGTCTCGTCAGCGCCACCCATCGCGATCTCGAGGCCATGGTGGCCGGCGGCGGCTTCCGGGCCGACCTCTATTATCGCCTGCGCGGCCTGCAGGTGGAATTGCCGGCGCTGCGCGAACGTGCCGACAAGGCAACGCTGATCGCGCGTCTCGCATCCGAGGAAGCACCCCAAGCCCGGCTATCCGACGGTGCATGGCAGGTGCTGTTGGCGCATGCGTTTCCGGGTAACATGCGGCAGCTGCGGCACGTGCTGCGGCTCGCGGGATGCACCGCGGAGAACGGTGTGATCGCTGAGGCCGACCTCGACCTGCCGCCGTGCGGCGACAGGGCGACCGCCGCCGATTTCGAAACGGCCGAGCGCAATGTCATTGTCGAGACGCTGCGCGTCCATCACGGCCAGGTGACAGCGGCGGCGCGGGCGCTGCACGTCAGCCGCGCCACGCTGTACCGCAAGATGAAGGCACTGAAGATCACGCCGGACGGACATTAAGGCGCGTAAACGCGCCTTACATTCGATCCCTCACGAAAATCCGCTCCAGATCATCTTGCGCGCCTTGAGATCGCCGAGCGACACCGGCTCGCGCATCGTCTGCACGTTGTGGAACGCGCTGCGCAGATAAATCAGCGGATGCGCGTCACAACGGAAATTCACGTCGCGAACATCACCGATGAACACCGAATGCGTCTTGGTTTCGAATTCTTCCCGCAGTTCGCAGTCGAACGAGACCAGCGCATCTTCCAGAACGGGGGCGCCGGTGACCGCCGTGGTCCAGCGGCCGAAACCGAAACGGTCGTCGCCATCGACGCCCTTCTGACCGCTGAACGTCAGCGCCAGTGCCATGTGTTCGTCGGTGAGGAAATTCACGACAAAGGAGCGTTCCTCGTTAATCCGCGGATGCGCGCTGGCATTGCGGTTGACACAGACCAGCAGCGAGGGCGGATCGTCGGACAGCGAACAGACCGCGGTGACCGTCAGACCGGTGCGGCGGCCCTGCTCGCGGCCGACAGTCACCAGTGCGACAGCTCCCGCGCAATGCCGCATCGCCTGCTTGAAACTTTGGGAATCCATGGAGGAATTTTCCAGCGTCAATTAAGTTGGGAGATTCTCCTGCGTCGCCGAGCGGCCCTCTCCCCGCCTGCGGGGAGAGGTGAAGCAATCTACGCCGCTTTACTCACGCCCGGCTTGAGATGCTTGAGGCGCGGCAGCACCTCCTGCTTCAACAGCCGCAGCGAGTTGTGCCAGGCTTCCGGCTTGTGCTTGTAGTCGAAGCCGAACACCAGCAGCGTACCGAAACCACCGACCTCGTCGTAGATCTTCTCGATCTTCTCGGCGACGGTCGCAGGCGAGCCGACGATCCAGTTGTGCTTCGCGCAATACTCGACCGTCACGTCGCTATCCGGCACGTCGGGCTTGTGCTTCAGATAATCCTTGAAGCCGAAGTGGCCAAGCAGTTGCAGGAAGTATTCGCCCATCATGCGGCCCATCATGTCGCCGACCGACAGCCGCCATGCTTCCTCATCGGTGTCCGCCACAAAGACCTCGCGCACCATGCGCCAGTCCTGCCGGTTCGGCTTGCGTCCGGTTTTAGCAGCACCAATCTCCACCGAGTCCCAGTGGCTCGACACGTAGGCTGGATTGAGGTTGAGGCTCATGGGAATGAACCCGCGCTCGCCCGCGAGTTTCAGCGTGTCCGAGCCCTTGCTCAAGCCCGCGACCGCGATCGGCGGATGCGGCGCCTGCACCGGCTTGATGTGCGGTTTCAGGAAATCGAACATCACTTCGGGCTTGGTCACCGTCCAGTATTTACCCTTGTGGGTCCATGGCGCTTCCTCGGTCCACATCTTCAGGATGATTTCCAGCGCCTCACGCGTCATGTCGCGGTTCTGGCCAGACATGCCGTCGACGTTGAACATCGCCCAGTCGCTCGGCAGGCCGGAGGCCGCAACGCCGAAATTGAGCCGGCCCTCGGAGAGGTGGTCGAGCATCGCCACGCGGTTCGCGAGTTCGGCCGGATGATGATACGGCAGCAGGAAGCCGCCGGGGCCGAGGCGAATGTTCTTGGTTTCGCGGAACGCCTGCGCCAGCAGCAGGTCCGGCGACGGGTGCGGCTCCCACGGCGCGGTATGATGCTCGCCGACCCAGGCTTCCTGATAACCGAGTTCGTCGGCCCAGCGCAGCACCTGCAGATCCCAGTCGTGACCTTCTTTCAGTCCGCACTCCGGCGGATGCGACGGCATCGTAAAATAGCCAATCTCCATGACATTTCCTCTCGTTCCGGTTTCATCGCAACGCGTCTTGCGCGCGTTGTCAGAACGATGAGCAAGCGCCATGCCACCGGCGACTTTGCGGTCGGAGGGGCTGTCTGCGTGTGATCTCGATTATTTTTGCGCGCGGAACGTACCGCGCGCGCGGCGCAGCCCGGCGTGTGCGGTGTCATGGATGCGACGGGCTCGTCTCAAATTTGAGACGCCGCGATGCGAAAACACTTAGTCGTCGATCAGCGTGAACTGCATCAGCAGCGTGCGCTGAAGCATCGAGAAATTGTCGTCGGAGACCATCGTCAGCACCGTGTTGCCGTCGGCATCCACATAGGCATCGAGACCTTCGAAATTGTCGATCTCCTGCCCGAGATCGGCATCGAAGATCGAGGGGCCATCGACCAGCGCGCCGGGCGCAACCGATTTGAGCGCGATGCGCCGGATGCGAATGCCGACGCCACCGGTCAGCGAGAACTTTCGCTCGAGGATCAACAGATCGCCAGAGGGCAGCAGGCAGGCATCGCTGATATCGAAATTGTCCGTCCGGCGAATCGTGAACTGACCCGGCGACGGCCCGCCGATCAGAAACGCCATGATGTTTTTGTTAGCTTCGAGGCCGCGCTCGGAGATCGCGATCAGCGTGCCACCGAGCGGTTTATCGCGAGGCACGACGACCATCGCCTCCAGTCCCCGGTTGAATGGTAGCTTGTGAATTGCAGCCGGCACGTCGACAACTTCTTCGCCGCGCGCGCGGGTAAATCCCTTGCCGAAATCGAACCGCATGATGCGGTTGACCCGCTCGAGCCCGACATAGACCAGCGATCCGTCGAGCGCCATCGACTCGGTATCGAACCAGCCGCGCGCCGTGATCGGCTTGCCATCGTGACCCAGCATCGGCGCGGCCTCGACATCGGCAAGGCCCGTCATCTCATTGCCGCGATAGACGATGCGGCCTGTGAACCAGGTGCCCTTGTCGCTTGCGGAAATGAATTGCTCGCCTTTCGGATCGAGGCGCAGGCTGGAGAGACCGCCGAAGCCTCGAAACGACGAGGTCAGGATCAATCCGCTACGGAATTGCAGCGATCCGAAGCGAACGCGCGATTTATCGCGCAGATCGAAAGATGCGATCGGCCGGGCGTTGACGGTGATCGAGGTCGGCGCTGCCGCAGACAATTCGTCGGGCAGAGGCTGTTTCGGCGGCTGCGTGGCGAATTGCGCACGGGCGGCAATGGGAATCAGCGCGAGAGAGGCGGCCGCTACCAAGGCTAACAAGCGGCGGCGGCTCACAAATATATCTTCGTCATTCCCCGACACGCCGATTGGCGTGTCTGAGGATGCGCCCGGACGACGAACGCAGCGCGTTCGCGCCGACGGTTCAGACCCGGAATCCACACTCCCCGCGGAGGTTATGGATTCCGGGCTCGCTCGCTCAGCAAAAAAATCGCAAGAGCTAATTTTGTCGCGAGCTCGCTCCCCGGAATGACAGCTCATGGGCTTATAATGCGGTCTGCCTTTAAGAATGCAGCTTGCGCGGCCGCCGCACCGGGGCGGTCGGAGCATCCTGCGTCTCGCTGAACAGTTCGGCGAGCTTTTCGGTGATGGCGCCGCCGAGTTCTTCCGCATCGACGATGGTGACCGCGCGGC
>JBEPUM010000075.1:0-15502 GCA_041691515.1 Pseudomonadota bacterium
CGGCTGAACCGGATCTGAGAATCAGGGGTTTTCATGCGGCCAGCTTAACGGAGCGGAGCGCTTGGCGGCAAAGGTCATCGCGTTGCGGGAACTCGCAAGGCGGCGAAAGGCGTTGCCGACGAGCCCTGAGCAGGATCGTTTGGAAAGCCGGCGCCCGCCTGTCCGGGTCATGCTTCAGCCTTCACCGCCTAGTTCCGCCGCAATCCTGGCCAGCCAGCGGCGGATTGTCATTTTCGCGCGCGCGTTCATGCCGACTCCGAGCCTTCGTTCCACCGCCATCGCCCTCTTGCGGCATTTGCCGAGCAGCGTCTTGCCGCGCCGGGTCAGCGTCCATTGCAGCACTCGGCCATGGACGGGGTGGGGTGTTTTGCGGATCGCGCCATCGCGTTCGAGGTTGCGGATAATCACGCCGACCGTCTGCGGCGTCAGCAGCGCGACGCGGGCAAGGTCCGCGCCGGAAAGACCGGGATAGGCGTTCAGCATGGTCAGCACCACGAATTGTGGCGGCGTTACTTCAAGTTCGTTCAGCGAACGCTCGAGCGTAAGGCGGGTCGCAGCCTGAGCCTGTCGCAGCAGATAGGCGAGATAGCCGCTTTCCCCGCGCTTGCCGCGGCCGGGCGGCGGCGGGACGGCCGGACGAACTGCTGGCAATTTTTTTGACGGGGGATTTTTCGCGCGGCGCGGTTTTGGTATTTTGCGGCGCGGCGGCGTTTTCTTGGGTCGCTCAATCTTGCGCAAGATATAAGGCCTCTTATAATATATAAGACCACTTATAACATAATACAGAACACATAGCGATGGAGTTCATGATGATGCCCATACCCCATGCTCGGCTGGAGTGGCAGAATTTCAAGACAATCGCACCCGACGTCAACGATGCCGTTCTTGCGCTGTCGCAGGCGGCGGCAAACGCGGGGCTCGACAAGCAGTTACTCGAACTGGTCAAGATCCGTGCGTCGCAGGTCAACGGCTGCGCTTTTTGCGTGCAGTATCACATTCTGGCGGCGGAGGGTCTTGGTGTGCCGGCCGATAAGCTCAACCTTCTCGTCGTTTGGCGCGAGGCGCCGATGTTCACGGATCGCGAGCGCGCAGCCCTGGCGTGGACCGAAGCGTTGACGACGCTTGGGCACGATGTCAGCGAGGACGTTTATGCCGAGGCGCGCGCAGCATTCTCGGAGCGCGAGCTCGCCTACCTGAGTTCGGCGGTCGCCGTGATCAACGTCTGGAACAGGTTTGGTGTTGCCTATCGCTGGACGCCGCCAGCGCGGCAAAAGCCGCGGCAGGCCGCAGCCTCCTGAACCAAACGCCGCTAGTTGGTGTCGTCGCCTTCGGCGGATTTCTCGGGATGGGTCGGGTCATTCGGCTTCGCAATTGCCGGACCCGTTTCTGACGGAGCGATAATCTCGCGGCCATGTCCGCCGATCAGGCGTTCATACGCCGAGATCAGCGTGACGTAGGGATTGACCCAGATCCAGCCGTCGCGCGTGAAGACCTGAACGTCGAAATGAAGGTGGGCCGTGGTGCCGCCCGGAAAATCCATATAGTTCGAAACCAGCCCGATCTTTTCGCCTTCGCTGACGCGCCGATCGTTCAGGACGCCATCCTCATCCAGTTGCACCGGATTCATGTGCATGTAGCGAAAGCGCATATGCTCGTTACGGGTGTTGATCAGCAATGTCACCGCTTGCTGCTTTGACGAACGGATGATGACACCGTCGCGCACGGCCACGACCGAATAGCGGTTCGGGATGCAGCGATCGGCTCCGTCGTTGCGGAGCGCGCATGTCGCGGGGCGAATGTCCTGGCCCTGGTGTCCGGATCCGCTGGGGCATTGTCCGACGTTGAAGTCGCGGGCCTCGCAAAAATTGTCTTGCCAGGGATAGGAATAGTTTTCAGCGGCGGACTCGTCGAACACCAGCGGCTTGTTGCTCGACTTGCAATGATAGGCCGCGCCTTTGGCGTGGGGCGGCGGGATACGCCCCCGGTGGAAACAATCGCCCCAGTTCAGAAACGACTGCGAGTTCGCAAAAGCCGGCGCCTGTTCGACCGGAAAGCGGATCTGGGCGTATACGGTTGAATCGGCATGGCCGCCTTGGCCGCGATAGCCGCTGTTTGCGATGATGTCACCCGGCGGCCGATAGGTGAAATCGGGCGATTGTGTCGCCGGGCGCGAGACAACGTCTGGAGCGATATTCATGCGCGCCCGCGACGGCCGCCCGCCGGCAACGCGCAATGCTTTGAGAAATCGCTCGGCCACCACCGATGCCTCGCGGCAGGCGAGCCGGTTGGCGCGCGGTACGCTGTCGAGACACTGGATCGAAACCACGTAGGGAGCGCCGAAGCGCGTGAAGGCGTAACGCACATAGCCTTCGCGAATGGTGCGCCGCAGGTCCGGAAACTGCGCCGCCAGCGCCCTGACGGGGTCGCCTTTTCCTCCCGACGGATCATCGATGTCATAAGTCAGAATCGATCCGGTGATCTGGACCTCGACGGGTTTGGCAAAGGTCAGTTGCGGGGAGTCGCTGCCGCCCGGCGTGAATGCGAACTCCGCGTCATAGCCGGACGGCCCGGCGCTGAACATTTCCGCCGGCTGGAAGCCCGCCTGATATTGCGAGAGCGACAGGCTCGACGGTGCGCCGGTCGCGCGCGCGTTGAGAAACATCCCCGTGTCGAACGGCAGCAATACCGGAACGGGGCTCTGGTTGATTCCTGTAAAGATCGGCAGCGTCACCGCATTGAGCTGCATCAGCGCCGGCATGGTGCGCGGATCGGACGGCGGCAGGCGGCGCCGTCCGTTGAAGGTGAAGCGGTCGGCAATCTCGGGCCAGGCGCGGATTTCGGACTTGAACTGATCGAGAACGGTACGCCATTCCACATGGACCGCCGAAATGCCGGGTGTCTTGAATTCGTCGGCCGAGACGCGGCCGATCATGGCCGTGAATACCAGCCACAATGCCATGGCGTGTTTGACGAACCGGAGGGGACTATTGCCGAGAACCGCCAGTCTCACATGCGTAGCCCCGCTCCCCGCGTCGTGCCTGCTGTTAATCCTTGGCGCGTTCGACGTAGGAGCCGTCTTCCGTCATGACCACGATCCGTGTTCCAGTTCCAACATGCGGTGGCACGTTGGTTCGCACGCCATTCGACAAGATCGCAGGCTTGTAAGACGACGATGCAGTCTGGCCCTTGGTCACCGGTTCGGTTTCGACCACTTCAAGGGTCGCGCGCTGCGGCATCTGGATCGCTACGGGCACGAGACCATGCAGCGACAGCTTCACGGTCATGTTTTCCTGAAGGTAGGGCGCCGCCGAGCCGATCACGTCCTCCGGCACCTGAACCTGATCGTAATTATCGTTGTTCATGAAGTGGAAGCCGTCGGCGTCCTTGTAGAGGTAGTTGAAGTTCTGGTCCTCGATGGTCGCCTTTTCCACTTGGTCCGTGGTCTTGTAGCGCTCGGAGATCTTCACGCCGTCGCTGATTCGGCGCATTTCGATCTGGCTGACCGGGGTTCCCTTGCCGGGGTGGATGTTCTCGGCGGTCAGAACCACGTAAAGCTTGCCGTCTTGCTCAATGACGTTGCCCTTGCGAATAGAACTGGCGATGACTCTCAAAGCTATGTTTCCTAAAGTTCAGGTTCGGGACCGGTCCGGACGGGGGCGTCCCGAGGCCAGCGAAGCGGTTTCGGGCTGCAACATACCTATTTCGAGCCTCGATACCAGCGTTTTGCCGCCGATTTCGGCCAAATGCTGAGGGGCGGGATGGACCGAATTTCACCCTGGTGGGACCGAGCGCGGCACGCAGACCGCCGGCCGTTCCTGCAGGCGCGGAATGCCGTGACCGGCGCGCTGCGGGCATGGTTCGACGAGCAGGGTTTTGTCGAGGTCGAGACCGGCATTCTTCAGGTATCGCCGGGCAACGAAACCCACCTTCACGCCCCGCGCACGTCGCTGACGACCCCGGCGGGCCAACCCGCCACGCGCTATCTTCGCACCTCGCCGGAATTCGCCTGCAAGAAGCTGCTGGCGGCGGGTGAGCAGAAGATCGTCGAATTCGCACGAGTGTTCAGGGATCGCGAGCGCGGCGACCTTCATTTGCCGGAATTCACCATGCTCGAATGGTATCGCGCAGGCAGTTCCTACGACGCCATCATGGCCGACTGTGTCGTTGTGATCGCCCATGCCGCGCAGGCAACCGGTATCGGGTTGTTCTCGTTTCGCGGCAGGCACGCCGATCCCTTCGCGGAGCCGGAGTTGCTCACAGTCGCCGCCGCGTTCGATCGCTTCGCCGGTATCGACTTGCTGGCGACCATCCTCGGCAGCGACGGCGATCGCGCGGCGCTGGCGGCGGCGGCGCACGGGCGCGTGCGGATTTCAGCCGATGACACCTGGTCGGATATTTTCAGCAAGGTGCTGGTCGAACACGTCGAGCCCAATCTGGGGCAGGGGCGGTTGACGGTGCTGTTCGAATATCCCGCGCCGGAAGCCGCGCTGGCGCGGATCAATCCGGCAGATCGGCGCGTTGCCGAACGTTTCGAAGTCTATGCCTGCGGGGTCGAACTTGCGAATGGCTTTGGTGAATTGACCGATGCCGCCGAACAGCGCATGCGCTTTGCGCGGGCGATGGACGATAAACAAAGCCGCTATGGCGAGCGCTACCCGCTGGACGAAGATTTTCTCGCGGCGGTTGCCGCGATGCCGGAGGCGAGCGGGGTCGCATTGGGCTTTGACCGGCTGGTGATGCTTGCGAGCGGCGCGTTGAGGATCGATCAAGTGGTCTGGACGCCACCTGCGGAGGATGAATGAGCGGCAGGATGAACAGGAACGCCGTTGCGACGCTGCGGCAGCCGGAAGAACTGATTGCACATGGCCTGGCGCCAGCGGCGGCATTGGCCGAACTGAGCAGGGTCGCTGCGCGCTATGCGGTTGCGGTCACGCCGGAGGTCGCGGCGCTGATCGATCCCGATGATCCCAACGATCCGATTGCGCGGCAATACATCCCGAGCGCAAATGAACTGGCGGCGCAGTCCGGCGAACGTGCCGATCCGATCGGCGATCACGCCCATTCACCGGTCGATGGAATCGTCCATCGCTATCCCGATCGGGTGCTGCTCAAGCTGATCCATGTGTGTGTCGTCTATTGCCGTTTCTGCTTTCGCCGCGAGATGGTCGGGCCGGGCAAGGAAACCGCGCTGTCGCGAGAAGCCTACGGCGCGGCGCTCGCCTACATCGGGTCACATCCGGAGGTTTGGGAAGTAATCCTGACCGGCGGAGACCCGCTGATGCTGTCGGCGCGGAGGCTCAGCGAGATCATGACCGACCTCGCCGCGATCGAGCACGTGAAGATCATTCGCATTCACACCCGCGTGCCGGTGGCCGATCCCACGCGCGTCAGCGATGCGATGGTCGCGGCGCTGAAGGTCGCCGGAGCCACAACATGGCTGGCGCTGCATGCCAATCATCCGCGCGAATTGACGCCCAACGCGCGGGCGGTGTGCGCGCGGATCGTGGATGCCGGGATTCCAATGGTCAGCCAGTCGGTGCTGCTGCGCGGCGTCAATGACGACGCTCCTACGCTGGAAGCCCTGATGCGCGCGTTCGTCGAATGCCGCATCAAGCCGTATTACCTTCATCACGGGGATCTGGCGCCCGGTACGGCGCATCTGCGAACCACGCTGGAGCAGGGGCAGGCCTTGATGCGGGCGCTGCGCGGCCGTGTGTCCGGACTGTGCCAGCCGGAATATGTCCTCGACATTCCCGGCGGTCATGGCAAGGCCCCCGTGGGGCCGGACTATCTTACGCGCGCCAATTTGTCTCAGGAATGTGAACATCATCAGGAATCGCGTTATCGTATCGTCGACTACTGCGGCGACGTTCATCTTTACCCACCGCCGTCGTAGATGACGGCGTGGGACGCTAGACACGCCGGACTTTTCTCTGGCCGATATCCGTGAATAAAAATTCGAATTGGAGGAGTGAAATGCGCAAGACAATCACAGCCGTAGCGTTTCTGGCTTTGATCGGCGCGCCGGCCGCGCTGGCGCAGTCCAGAACGAATACGGGATCCGGCTCAACGGCGGCACCGTCGTCGCACACCACCAACAGCGCGCCGGTCGGTCATCGTCAGCCGCGGGCGAGCGACATTCCCTCGGAAAATTCCAGAACTGGAAACCCCGGGAATATCGACCCCGAAGAAGCCGCCCTCGATCGCAAGATCAAGAGCATCTGCCGGGGTTGCTGATGCCTAGTTCGGTTTGCGCGCCGCCAGCGCCATTCCGATCAGCGTGGCGCCGCCAAACATCAGGTTGATGCCGACCAGGAGTCCGATCGCCCAGAGTGCCGATCCCGGCAGGCCAGCGATGATGAAGCCTGCGACGACGATATCCATCAATCCCGCGGTCAGCATCCAGCCCCATCGTTCCGACAGTTCACGGCGATGCTCCAGGGCGTACATGATGGTGGTCACACCCTCGGCGAGGAAGTAGGCGCCGACCACGATCGTCAGCGTCAGCGTGCCCTGAACGGGGCGCATCAGGAGGACGACGCCTGCGACAATCGCGAGTGCGGCTGATACCAGCGACCACCAGAAGCCGGGCATCTGCCGCGCCCAGAAAGTAATTGCGAGACCGGCGATGCCGCTGACGAGAAACATCCAGCCAAGGAAGATCGTGACCGCAAGGCTTGCGAGCGGCGGCACGATCATCGCGGCCAATCCGAGGATCACCAGCAGGATGCCCTCGAACAGGAAAGCCTTCCAGTGCTCGCGCACCGCGGCACTCATTTTCGATTGAAGGTTGGCGATATCCTGAGAAGGGACTGTCATTGGCGGGTCTCCATGAGGCCTGAACTGCATACCTTCGGCGCAACAGTCTAGCGCGTGAAGGTGTCAACGTGGCAACGCAATTCTCAAAGCCGGCCGGCCAAAATTCAACCGGGATCGGAGGCGGTCGGCAGGTTCGTCCCCGCCATTTGCAGACGGTTGCGCCCGAGCACGTAGACCGCCGATGCCATCAGCAGCAACCCGATCCCGACGACGATCGCGATACCCCCGACGGGGACGAGATAGGTCGCAATGTGCCGGTCGGTATTGGTCATCCAGCGATGGATCGAGGACAGAATGAAAGCCGTACCCAGGAAGCCTGCGCCGCCGCCGGTCAGCAGTAGCGCCCACATGCTGCGCAGGTTGCGAATGCGCTCGCGCGAGGTGTCGCTGCGCGGTGAATGGTGTGCGCCGACACGTCGAACCAGATAGCCGGCAAACAGGATGGTGCCGAATCCGACCAGCATGCTCATTGCTTCGAGCATGAAGGCCCCCAGCCCACCCAGGTCCGGATGCTGTTGCAAGGCCAGCAGCGGCGTGTCGAAACTCGCATGGACGGCAATGGGGACGGCGAAAATCAGCACCCGGTTGCGGATGCGGGCCCAGTCGCGGGAATGCCGGTGCGCACCTAGCGCGGTGCCGGACCGCGCGATCGCAATGTAGGCGCCGGCGATGATGCCCAGCGCGCCATGAAAGGGAACCGTGAGAATGCTGCGCAGTACCGCCAGCGAACGCCAGATGTCGGGATGCTGCATCAGGTAAGCGAGGTTTTCATAAGCGGCGAAGCCAAGTCCGGCAGCGGCGCCATAGACCACGGTGTCCATGGGGTCGGCAGGCTTGCGCCGCATCGCGGCGACGGCAGCGATGGCAGCGATCTTCACCAGTTCCTCAGGCGCAGCGATGCCGAAAACCGACCTCAGGATTAGCGCAAGCCATGGTGGCTCGCCCACGTTCAACATTGACGCGAACGGCACGCGGGCAAATCCGAGCAGGGAGATGCTGGCAGCTCCGAGAACGAACGCGGCCCACACCATCGCAGGAGGCCCGGGCCGTTCGTCGGCGGCAATGACCAGCCACAGCAGCAAGAGCGCGGGCGCGATGGCAGCGGCGCCGATGACGGTCGGGAGGGTTTCGAGGAGATTCATGGGGACCGAAAATGAATGGGTCTCAAATACTTATACGCAAATGTGCAACAAATGGAGTCGCTGCGAAATGCCACTATGCCTGATTCGTAGGGCTTGCCGCGGTGGGCATGTACCAGCGGCCTGATCGGCCGAGCATGCGATTGCGCGGCGCATTACTCTACTTCCGGGTCTGTTCCGGACAAGCTCTATGTTCTGTCGCCGATAAGACGTTCAGCCTGCGCGCCGCACCGATGACCGCTCAGCCTCGAGAGCCCGGTTGTTGCAGGGAGCGCTGTCCCAGTTGCCCCACCGAACGCTGGCGAGGCTTCGCGAGTCCGTCGTCAGGGGGCGCCGCGTCTGTTTCTCATAGTTGCCGATGACGCGCTCCGAGGCGGTGATCTTGCGCCGCAAGTCGGCAACCAGCCGCCGTGTTTCGGCGCGTGCTTTCGACCCGGCTGTCTCGCCAAAGCGAAACCGACGTATCTCGATGTCGCGCAAGGCCTGACGATCCCGCCTGAGCTGGGCACGATGCCAAGCGATGGTGCTATCACTGTCTGCCATCAAGAATCTCCTCAGTCCTGCGGTGGCGCATTCTGGGCCACGATAAAGAACGAGCCGGCCAAGATTCGCTGATCGCCGCAAACGGCGAGGGCACGGATTGAGCCATCACAAGGCTCACCGGATTCTGGTTAATGGAAGATTAACAATTGTTTGCCGCAGAAAGCGGCGCGAAACGCGGCACGATCACACGAATGGCGCTGCTTAGCGGATGCTTCCTGTCGGATAGGCTTTTTGCAAAAATAAGTAGTCGAGGTGGCGCGGGTCTCACCGAGCGTTCTATATTTTCCGTGAGCTTTCGCCGCCGTGCGGCCCATTTTTGATCGATTGGAACAAGCCGATCTTGCTGGACGGGCGTCATCTAAAGCTTTTCTCCGGGCCAAGCTCTTCCCTAATGTGAGATCCATTCCAGAACGGGCGAAAAAATGAGTTTGAAACCGATAGGGGTTCTCGCGTTTGCCTCGGCATTTTGCGCTGTCTCGACGCTCTCCCATGCGGAAAACAATTGTCGGATTTATCCGCCGGGTCCCCAACGTTTTGCCTGTGCTAGTCAGAAAAAACCGGGTTTGTCGATTAAGCGAGAACGATGCCGGGAGAAAGGTCGCGCTATGGGACTGTTGCCTAGCGCAGGTGGTAGGCACGCTCTGGAAGACTTTGTGATGGCGTGCATGGAACACAAACGTTGAGGCTGCAGCTCGATCCGACTCTACATAAAAGTACGCCCGAGTCATTGCGTCGGCCAATTTTTGGGAATGCAAGTTTGCAAGCGAAGGCGGATTGCATCCGAGGCGCGTGCCAAGCCCGTCGCACCGCGCGAAACGTCAGACGGTAGAGACTTCCATAGGAACGCCGGACCCTTCGGATCGTTGATGGGGCAGCACAGGAGAGAATTATGCTCAAAATCAGTTTAGCGGCGCTCCTTACGCTCGGAGCACTTTTTAGCGTCGCGGAGCCCGCGGCGGCGCGGGACTACGCCTATTGCCTGCAGAGCCGGGAGCTGGGTTATCCCGGCAACTGTCAGTTTCGCACCTATCGACAGTGCATGGCGACGGCTTCCGGCACAAACGCTTCGTGCGGAATCAATCCCAGGGTCGCGGCCCGTAGACAGCATCGGAATTACTGAGCCTGCAGCATAGGCGCGTTCAGGTTACCGATTAGCGAAAGAGCATGGCGTGGCGAGCCCACGCGTGACACTTTGAAATAAGTGGCGCTCCCTAGCGGAATCGAACCGCTCTCTCCACCGTGAAAGGGTGGCGTCCTAACCGATAGACGAAGGGAGCTGAACTCTGGAGCGACGAATCGCGCTGTCGTTTCAGGCTCTAATTTGCTGCGATATCGTCGTCAAATCAGGATTTTGTCACGATTTGATCAGACAATGCATCCGGGCGGCGGTGAACCGATCGGCGTCAGCGGCGGAACGTATAATGGCGTTTGGCCGGACGGGCAAGCGTTCTCCCCGGACGGGCGGCGAACCCGGAAGGCTCTCGCCGCGCTCCACAAAACGATGCAGAAAGGGCAAGGTCGGCGGGCAGCCGAACCTGATGGGAATCCCACCATGACGTCGCGACTCTTATCTGGAATGGCCATGCTTATGTGTGTTGCCGGCACGTCAGTGGGGGCACAGACGCGCGACGGGCACACCACAGGGCGCGACATCAAAATCGAAACCCCGCGCAAGCAGCCGACGCCCGGCGGCTCAAAATCCTGCCCGGAATACGGGCCCGGCTTTGTCCGGGTCGAGGGCACCTCTAGCTGCGTGCGGATCGGCGGCGGTATCAGCGTCGAAGGCGGGGTTAGAGGGCGCTGATACGTGTCCTGGATATCGCAGCGCGATCAGGACATCGGCGGCGCCACAATCTCGCGAAATCCCGAGCGCTCGGCGAATTGCGCGTACCAGCGTTCGAGGTTTGGCAGGGACGGCTTTATCACCCCCTCGACACCCAGCCAGCGGCGGGTGAATGTCGCCAGCGCGATATCGGCAAGGGTGAATTGCTCGCCCTCCATGAACCGCCGTTTGGCGAGGTGGGCATCGAGCATCGCATACACCACAGCCGCTGCGTCGGCTGCCAGCTGAAGCGCCTTCATGTCGCGCTGCGCGACGGGTGTTCGCACCAGTCCCCAAAAGACAGGACGGTCGACCGGCTGCAAGGTTGAAAGCGTCCAGTCCAGCCAGCGGTCGACCGCAGCACGAAGTTTCGGAGCGGGCGGATAAAGCGGCGATCCAGGTCCGAATTCCATCACGAGATATCGCATGACGGAATTGGATTCCCAGAGCACGAAATCGCCCTCGACTAGCGTTGGAATACGGCCGTTCGGGTTCATCGCCAGATAGTCGGCATCCTGGTTGCGGCCGAATTGCATGCCGGCATCGATCCGCTCATAGCTGAGATCAAGTTCGGCGCAGCACCACAGCACCTTTTGCACATTCACCGAATTGGCGCGGCCCCAGATCTGAAACGGCCGCTGATTGACGTTGCTCACTCCGGCTCTCTCCGATCCCTGATCTCAAGAAGTTTCAAGGGATGTATCGCGGATCGGGTAGGGCCGATAGTGGGGCGTACTCACAATGCGCGCCTGATCGGGTGCGTCACGCGCAAAAAAGCCTCGCCGAAGCGAGGCCTGATTGAAATGAGCGTGTCCCCAAGTCAGTGACCGAAGAACAGCCACAGTAGGATAATCACCGGTATCGGCACGCCCAACAGCCAAAGCAAGAGTCCGCGTCCCATTGTCCTCGCCTCCTCAAAATCAGTGTCTGCAAGGAAAACGCGCGGTGATCGGGATGGTTCCAGCGGCTCACCAGTGACCGGTGTTCGGCATCGACGTCCACGGCTCGGCCGGCGGCTTGGGGTCGCCCTTTTGCAAAAGCTCGATCGAGTGCAAGTCAGGCGAGCGGACGAATGCCATCTGCCCGTCGCGCGGCGGGCGGTTGATGGTTATGCCGAGTTTCATGAGCCGGTCGCACGTCGCGTAGATATCGTCGACTTCGTAGGCAAGGTGTCCGAAGTAGCGATCCTCACCGTATTTTTCCTCGTCCCAGTTGTATGTCAGTTCGACAAGCGGCGCGCCGCGTCCTTTGACCTGCTTGAGCAGACCCTCGTCTTCAGGTGCGCACAAGAACAACAGCGTGAACTTTGCCTTGTCGTTGTCGACGCGGCGGACTTCCTTCAGCCCGAGGGCGTCCTGATAGAATTTGAGCGCGGTATCGAGGTTGCGGACGCGCAGCATGGTGTGAAGATAACGCATGTTTTGTCTCCCTGCGGATATCTGGGATTTTTGCTTTGAACGACCGGTGCCAGCGATCAGGTTCCAGATAGCAGCAAAACGCGCGTGAGGGCAGGTCCGGCGCGCGGATTATTGCGCCTGAACCATTTTGACCCTGATAGCTCGCAGAAAAAGGAAAGCCCCGCCGGGGGGACAGGCGGGGCTTTCAACTTGGGGACTGAGCGATGCTGCTCGCTCATCGAACTAATTCGATCGCCATGGACTCGTTCCGGGAACCCGAAAAAAATTTTCGCAGAATAAGATTCAGCAGCAGCGCAGATGGAACCTCTCTGCCGCTCTTTTTTGCAACCAAACAAAATGAGCAGCGTTATCTGGAAGACACTTGGTGACAAGGAGAGAACCATGAAAAAGACAGCAATCACGCTCGCGACCGTTGCGGCTCTAGGTGCGGCCGTTGTGGCAGCGCCGGCGCCGGCTCAAGCGCGCGGAATTGGCCCGGGTCTCGGCATCGGCTTAGCCGTCGGTGCGCTGGCCGCGGGCGCCGCAGCGAGTTCTTATTACGGGCCGTACGGCTACGGACCGCGCTACTACAGGCCGCGCTATTACGCACCTGGACCGGTCTATTATGGTGGACCGTACGCCTACTACGGCGGCCCGTATCGACATCGCTACTACGGGCATCATTGGCGCCGTCACTGGTAATCTGACTCAGGTGTAATGACGCCGTTGAAAATCCCGGAGATTTCATCTCCGGGATTTTTCGATTCTGGATTGATGCGGATAAGCGACCTGCGGAACCGAGCCAGCAACGCTTCCGACAGTTTTGAATTCACCTCACGTGGAGGATTCAGTCGGACGAGACGGGCGCAGCGTTCGGCTTATTTTTGCACGAACGGACTTATAATAGTCGTCGCGTTCCTGTTCGAGTTTGGCTTGATGCGCTCTGAAATTAGCGACGCGCCGGGCGATGTCAGCCCGCTCCGCTACCAGTCCGTCCTCCGGCCGCGTTTGTTTTTTTTGTTCGGGGGGCATCAAGTTATTCTCCGGCATTTGCCGCCTCGGCAGAAACATTCAAACAAAAAAGAACCGTGTTCGTCAATCGAACGTGCCGAGGAGGAGCTATTCACGCGTGATGGTGGATAAGAACTGCGGCGATCTTGCGGTGAGATTTTGTCTCCTCTAGTGCGGGGAAAACTGGAGCACGCGAAAGATTCGTTCCTGAAGGCTGCTTGACCTGCGGGCTCGCTGCGACGCCCGACATAACGTTCGCCGATCGTCGGCCGCGTCTTGCATATATCAGCTGCCGCCCGGTAACCTCGCGGGACAAGCCGGGATTTTTCACATGATTGCGACGGATCTTCGCGCCGGGGTAGAGCAGCTTGGCGACATGATCGCGGCGGCGGCCACCATCGTGCCGTTCACAGGCGCTGGCATTTCCACGGAGTGTGGCATCCCCGACTTCCGGTCGCCCGGCGGTTTGTGGACTCGCAACCGGCCGATCCCCTACGATGAATTTATCGCTAGTCAGGATGCTCGCGACGAATCCTGGCGCCGCCGGTTCGCCATGGAGCCGGTCTTCGCGGCAGCAAAGCCGGGACGAGGGCATCGGGCGCTCGCTGCACTCTATAAGGCGGGAAAGATTCCTGCCTTGATCACGCAAAATATTGACAATCTGCATCAGGCCTCAGGTTTTGCGGTCGATGATGTTGTGGAGCTCCACGGTAACACGACCTACGCACGCTGCATCGGATGCGAACGGTCGTACGATCTCGTGTGGGCGAGGGCGCGTTTCGATGACACCGCCACGGCACCATCGTGTCCGGAATGCGAGCAGCCGGTGAAGACCGCGACGGTCTCATTCGGTCAGGCCATGCCGGAAGATGCCATGCGACGCGCCAGCGAACTTGCCCAGCATTGCGATCTGTTTCTGGCGATCGGGTCGTCGCTCGTGGTCTGGCCAGCCGCGGGGTTCCCGATGCTCGCCAGGAATTGCGGTGCGAAACTCGTAATCATCAACAACGAGCCCACCGAGCAGGACGACATGGCCGATCTCGTCATTCGTCACGATATCGGCGAAACGCTCGGGCCGTTCGTCGGCAATTGATGGCGAAAAACGCCTGGCTGCGACCAAGTCTGTTCATAGGTTGCTGCGAATTTGTTTTTTGTCTTTGCACCCCAGACGAGAGTGTTATCTTTTGATTCGCGAGATTCGCGCGGCGGCGTCATGAATCGTCATAGATGAGCCCGTGAATGGCGGTGCCGTATAAACGGCAAGCCGTAGTGATGTGTGGGGTCCGGGGTCATGGGGTCGGACGGTTTTGAGTCCAAGAAGTTTGGAGGCCCGGTAACGAGCGGGGCCGGAGCCAGCAGTTTTGGTTCGAAGGACTTTTCTGGAACGGTAGATCGCGACGCCGCGATGGATCCGTTTGCGGGGCTTGGCGACGCTGCTGCGAACCTTGTCGAGATCAGCGGCGTCATCAAATGGTTCGACGCTTCAAAGGGCTACGGATTCATCGTCCCTGATAACGGCTGGCCGGACGTACTGCTGCATGTGACGGTGCTCCGTCGCGACGGCTATCAAACCGCCTACGAAGGCGCGCGTCTGGTGTGCGAATGTGTGCAGCGGGCGAAGGGCTATCAAGCCTTCCGCATCGTCTCGATGGACGAGTCCACCGCGATTCATCCGGCACAGATGCTGCCGCCACGAACCCACGTCAGCGTAACACCGACCAGCGGCCTCGAACGGGCGCAGGTCAAATGGTTTAACCGTCTGCGTGGTTTCGGCTTTTTGACGTGTGGCGAGGGGACGCCGGATATTTTCGTCCACATGGAAACGCTGCGGCGCTTCGGCATGACGGAGCTTCGTCCGGGGCAGTTCGTGCTGGTCCGGTTTGGGCCGGGCTCCAAGGGCATGATGGCCGCGGAAATTCAGCCGGAAACCGGTAGTCCGGGCCTGTCCTCGCACTGATCCAGCGCGCGCGAACTGCTTTGACCTGCCTTTCGACGGGCGAGGAGCGCGTCCGCGCTTCAATCCCTTCCGGAAAACGTGTTGTGCGGCGGCGGCGTTCGTCTGGTATGTGCCATGATGGGCGGGCTAGGCTGGTGTCAACGATTGGCGCTGCCCTCTGACAGGTTGCTTGACAAATGCTCGCTCGAATATTCGGTCTAACTGCTATGCGCGCCTGTTTCAGGATCGCCCTGATTTTGTGTATCGCCGTCCTTGCGCTGGATGGAACGGCAGTCAGCGCCGCCGAATTCCAGCCGCTGGAAATTGCGACCAAATCCGGCGTGAAAGTCTTCTCGGTTGAGATGGCGACGACCGAGGAGGAGAAGACCACCGGGTTGATGTACCGGAAGGAATTGCCCGACGGGCAGGGCATGCTGTTCGATTTCACGCCGGAGCAGCAGGTGTCGATGTGGATGAAGAACACCTACATCTCGCTCGACATGATCTTTATCCGGCCGGACGGCCGCATCCTGCGGATCGCCGAGAATACCGAACCGCTCTCGACCCGGATCATTTCCTCCGGCGGTCTGGCCAAAGGTGTTCTCGAGGTGATCGCGGGAACGGCGAAAAGGTACGGCATTGCCCCCGGAGATCGGGTCGCACATCCGCTCTTTAACACCCACTGAGGCGGCCATAGCGGCTTGCTGGGGCCGCCCTAAGCGTGTATCGACATCGCTTCCCAACAGATCGGGGTATAGCGCAGCCTGGTAGCGCGGCAGTTTTGGGTACTGCAGGTCCAAGGTTCGAATCCTTGTGCCCCGACCAAACCACCATT
>JBEPUM010000076.1:0-15386 GCA_041691515.1 Pseudomonadota bacterium
CGAGCGAAATCGAGAAAAAGCCGGCGCATCCCCGGTGAATCCTGCCCAGAATATGCGCATAGTTTATCAGCCGCCGCTCGGGTGAGGAAGCCATCCGCCACGCGACAAAGTTGCGCCGCGGCGGTCCCTGCGCACCCGATCAGGTCTTGAACATGATGCGTCCGACCACCTTGCCGGCCCGTAATTGCTCAATCCACTTCTGGGCATCGCCCATCGGCTCTTCGGTCATCGGCGTCGGCTTAATCTTGCCTGAGCGCGCCAGCGCCATCAGCTCCTGCGCCTCTGCGAGGGTACCAACCATGAAGCCCTCGATGGTCATGCGCTTATAGATCCATTGCACCATCGGGAGATTGAAGTTGCCACCCATCAGACCCGACACCACGATCTTGCCGCCGCGTGCGACAGCCGAAACCGCGAAATTCATCGACTTCTCGTTGCCGGCAAAATCGACAATGGCGTCGAAGCCGCCGTCGTTCTCCTTGACGATGCGCTTGGCGATGTCGGCTTCAGACGGATCGTAAGCCATCGCGGCGCCGTTCTTCAGCGCTGCCTCGCGCGCCGCCGGGCTCAAATCCGCGACGGAGATTTTCTGCTTGAACATGGCTTGCGCAAACGCCAGTCCCATCATCCCGACGCCGCCCAAGCCGATCAGCAGGATGTTGCGTTGCCGCGGCCGATCCACGAGGCGCTTCAGCGCGCCGTAGGCGGTGACGCCGGAGCACATCAGGGTCGCAGCCATGTTGACCGGCAGCGGGTCGTAATCGAGCAGGTATTTTGCATCGGGGACCAACACGTGCGTCGCGAAACCGCCATCGATCGAGACGCCAAGAAAGCGGTTTTTGGCGCACAGGTTTTCGTCGCCGGCGAGGCAATCCCGGCATTGGCCGCAGCCGATCCAGGGGAATACCGCCTTCTTCTGCCCGACGATATTTTTTGGAGCATCCGGGCCGACTTCGTCGACGATACCGGCAATCTCGTGACCGAGCGTGAACGGCAGCGTCATGCCCCGCGTGGTATCGAGCCGCTTGCCGCCGCCGAGATCGGCATAGCCATCCTGAATATGCAGGTCGGAGTGGCAGAGCCCGCAGCGCTCGATGCGCACGAGAACTTCGCGTCCCGCTGGTTTCGGGGTATCGACGACGGTTTCGCACAATGGTGCGTCGAATTTGACAAGCGATTGGCGTTTCATTAGCGCCATGGCGGGGGCTCCTTTGCAATCAGAAACCGTGCGTAACCGTTCTGATCTGGAATATCACGCAGTTTCTTGCGACGGTTCGATGGCACGCATACCAAGTCTCAGGAGTGAGGGACAATAATGGCTACGCGTGGCCCGTTTGCAGGGATCTGGAGAGGCCGCCTGGTGCAGGTGGCCGCCGATTTCATCCAGCGGAATAATGACTCCCGTCTGCTCGGCATCACGCTGGCGATCTATGCCGTGCTCTGGATGTTGTATTTCTGGATTTCGAATGCGACCGTAGATATTCACTACGACCTTAGCGAGGCGTCGCTGTGGGCGCGGACGTTGGCGTTCGGTTACAAGCATCCGCCGATGACGGCGTGGATTTTCCGTCTCTGGTTCGAGATATTTCCGCACACCGACTGGGCAGCCTATCTGCTGGCGATTGCGAACATCGTTGCGACGCTGGCTGTGACCTGGGCAGTCCTCCGTGATCACCTCGACAAGGAGCGGGCGCTCGTCGGCATGACCGCGCTGAT
This sequence comes from Pseudomonadota bacterium, assembly GCA_041691515.1. Classification (GTDB taxonomy): domain Bacteria; phylum Pseudomonadota; class Alphaproteobacteria; order Rhizobiales; family Xanthobacteraceae; genus Nitrobacter. Next base: position 1,717 of record JBEPUM010000076.1, read on the forward strand.
CCTCGTTCCGGCTTATACGTTTCTGGCATCGCGCTTCAACGCCAACACGGTGATGATGCCGTTCTGGGCGGCAACGGTGCTGTTCTATCTCCGCGCTCGCCGGAACGCCCGGCGGACCGATGCGCTTCTCGCCGGCGCTTTTGCTGGCCTGACGTTTCTGGGAAAATATTGGGGCGTCTATCTGATCGCCGGCATTGCCGTCGCGTCTCTTTCGGGCGAGGACGTCAAGCGCTTCTGGCGATCTGGCGCGCCGTTCCTGATGGCTGCCGCAGCATTGGTCGTGCTCGCACCGCATATCCATTGGCTGCTTACCGAGCGCGACCACGACATGGAGCAATTTGTGGCGACGAGCGTAACGATCTCCGAATCGTTCGGTTCAGCGCTGGGAGCCTCCCTGTTCTACTTCGGCGGCGCTATCGCCTATATACTGTTGCCTCTCGTCTTTTTTATCGTTCTGAAGCCGGACCGCGCGACCTTGCGGGACACGGTTTGGCCGGCCGATCCCGGGCGCCGGCAGGCGGCGCTGCTGCTCATTGTCCCACTGGTTTTGCCGGCCGTGGTCAATCTTATGTACCACCATCGGTTGACGCCGTTGTGGACCTTTCCCAACTGGGCGCTGCTACCCGTGATCCTGTTCGGCTCTCCGCGACTCAATGTGCCGTCAGTTGCAGCAGCTCGCGCCTGCCTGACGGCGCTGGCGGTGTCGCTGACGGCTGCCATGGTTTCGCCGCTGGTAGCGCGCGCGCATCTTGCCCCGCGGCTGCGCACCGATGCTGCCCACTATCGGCAGGTCGCAGCGGCAATTGTAAGCCTCGCCAACTCGCCCGCCGTGCTGATCGGCGGCAGCGAGGATGTCGTCCAGGGATTGTTTTACTATCTGCCTGCGGCCTGGCCGATGAACGGCCCGCCGCCAAACGACAGCCGCGCGAAATCTTCGATTACCGCGCGTGTCATGATCTGCATCGAGGGTGATGTCGCGTGTCGTGCCGCCGCCGATTCACTCGCCGGGAGTTCCGGCAGCGTGTCTGACGTTACATTTGCCAGGACGTTCCTCGGCTTTTCGTCGCCGGCTCTGACGTATCGAATCGCGGTGGGACCGGGCTCGGCTTCTTAACGGGTTTCTGCGCGCAGCGCTGCGAGCTCGCGTGCCATGGCGACAAAGCCGGAGACCGGAATTGTCTCGGCGCGTCGCGTCGGATCGATGCCGGCCGCGGCGGTCAGCCGGACCGGATCGGCGGAGAGCGATTTGAGGCTCTGTCGCAGCATTTTACGCCGCTGTCCAAACGCCGCGGCGGTGACCTGCTCAAGTATTTTGCGGTCGCAATGTTCGGGCTTCTCGCGCGGTACCAGCCGCACCACGGACGATGTGACTTGGGGCTGGGGTACGAATGCCGCGGGCGAGATGTCGAACAGGATTTTGGTTTCTGCGCGCCAGTTCGACAGCACGCCGAGCCGGCCATAGGCCTCCTCGTTTTCGCGGGCGACGATGCGCTCGGCAACTTCGCGCTGAAACATCAGCACCATGGTGTCGTACCAGGGCGGCCAGGGTTCGATACTCAGCCAGTCAATCAGCAGCGGGGTGGCGATATTGTAAGGCAGGTTGGCGACGATCTTTGCGCGCGTCGTGCCGAGCAGGGGGCGGGGATCGAATTGCGTCGCGTCCGCGCTGACGATTCGGAGACGACCGGGATAACGCTGCGATATTTCCTCCAGCGCGCCGAGCGCGCGCTCGTCGCGCTCGATGGCGATGACTTGTTTGGCACCCATGGCAAGGAGTGCGCGTGTCAAGCCGCCGGGACCGGGACCGATCTCGATGACGGTGGCTTCCTCGAGCGGACCGGCCGCGCGCGCAATTCGTGCGGTAAGGTTCAAGTCGAGGAGGAAGTTCTGTCCGAGCGATTTGCGCGCCGACAGCGCGTGACGTTTGATGACGTCGCGTAGCGGCGGCAGGTCGTCGATCGCGCTCATGCCGATTGTGTCGAAGCCGCTAACCGCGCGGCCAGGTTTAGCGCGGCGATCAGGCTTGACGGATTGGCGCGGCCGGTGCCCGCGATATCGAACGCAGTGCCATGGTCGGGAGAAGTCCGGATGAACGGCAATCCCAGCGTGACGTTAACCGCCTGGTCAAAGGCCAGCGTCTTAACCGGAATCAGCGCTTGGTCGTGATACATGCAGATCGCGCAATCATAGGTTTGGCGCGCGGCTTCATGGAACATGGTGTCGGCAGGCAGCGGACCTTTGACGTCGATGCCCTCGGCGCGCAGGGTTGCGATGGCCGGAGCAACGATTGTCTGATCCTCGGTTCCGAGCGCGCCGTCCTCCCCGGCGTGGGGATTCAGTCCGGAGACCGCTATGCGGGGCTGAGCAATCCCGAAGCGCTTGCGCAGGTCGGCGACGACGATGCGGGTGGTGTCCACGATCATTTTGCTCGACAGCGTTGTGATGGCATCGCGCAAAGACAGATGAATGGTGACCGGCACCACGGCAAGATCGGACGACCATAACAACATCACAGGCTGCGGCGGTTTGCCGTTGGTTGCTGCAAGTTCGGCAAGGAATTCGGTATGGCCGGGATGAGCGAACCCAGCCCGGTAAAGCACGCTCTTCGCGATCGGGTTGGTGACGACTGCCGCGGCGTGCCCGGCAACAACATCGTCGACAGCCCGACGAATGGATCCGATCGCCGCGGCAGCGCTATTTTCGTCGGGATGACCGGGGCGCGCGCTTGCCGATTGCCCCGTGGCGACCACCGGCAACGCATCGGCGAATATCCCGAGGGCATCGTCGGCGGCGGCATCCGCCAAGGGAATATCAACCCCGAGCAGTCTGGCGCGGGTTGCGATGTAGTTGCGGTCACCGAGAAGATAGAAGGCCGGAACAGGCGCGCTTTTGCGCCGAAGCCAGGCCGCGATCGCGATGTCCGGTCCGATGCCTGCCGGTTCGCCCAAGGTCAGTGCAATAGGCTTCACCACGTGGTCGCTCCAAAGCGGTCCCTGGTCAAGCACGTACCGCCGCTCACGATGTTCGCCGTACCTTAGCCGAAGCCGGTCCGCACAAACTTTATTTTATTCGCCTTTTTTTCCGGACCCGCCCTGACGATATTCGATCATTGCAGATTTCCGAATGTCTTCCAGATACGCCTTTGATTTTTTCTCGTATTTCTCCGCGAACATCTTTTCGCGGATTTCCTTTTTCTTGGGTGTGTCGACACTGATGGCCTTCTTTCCACACACGGCCACCATTTCCACGCCCTGCCGTGTGATCTCCGGCGGGGTCAGATGCCCGATTGGCGTTTTGTCGAGTATATCCCGGAGCGGCGGCGGCAGATCAGCCGAACTCTTGACGACGGTGTCGCGTATGGTGGCGTTCCGCATCGCCTTGAAAAGCTGCGCAGCTTCTGCGCACGACTGAATGCGTTCGCGTAAGGCGTCAGCCTCCTTGCGCCGAGCTTCCGTTACGGGGGCCGCTGCGCCACGCGGAACGAGTAGCACCACGGGGCGCATCTGGTATTCAAAGCCTTCAGTCTTCAACTGATCGTCGCCACTGCTCTTAAGCGCTTCGTTAACATCCCGGTCGTTGACCAAAAGGCTGTCCTTGAAACGGCCGCGCACCAGGCTGCCCCAGACAAGATCAGCCTTCAGGCGCGCCTTGATCGTGTCCGGGCGGACACCTTGGCTGGCGAGCGACTTGGTGAGTTGTTCGGGTGACATTCGCATCCGCGCGCCCATGCTGGCATACGACTGATCGATATCCGACGAACTCGGACTCACTCCGTACTTCTTGGCTTCCTTGATCTTCACCTTTTCGTCGATCAGTTCGTCGATCACTTGCTGCCGGGTAGGGGTCTTGTGGGTAGATATTTGAATCAGCCGGCTGCGTTGCTCGATATCGAAGCTGGTAACTGGCTCGCCATTGACCATGACGACGACAGCCTGTGCATGCAGCGGCGAATTCAAACAGTCGAACAGAAGAAGCGTGAATATGGCAACGCGGCAAAATGGCCGAAGGAACAAAGTCATTTTCATGTCAGTCTTGTCAGCCAAAATCAGGGGTCACCATCAGGCGGCGCTGACTGCTTTCAACGTGCCTACTCGGGAATTTACTGGATACCAGAGCTGCCCGACCCTCCGCGGGTCTGGCCTAAGGTACGCAAGCCAATCTGAAGCATCACAGCATGGCTAAGCTGAGGCGGGGTAGATCCCGCGGAGTAAGTGTACGAAGTTACATAGTTGAGGCCGATAATGAAACAGTCGTCCACGTACCCAGCACCGATGGAGTATTGATTGACCTGATTGGTTTCCAGGTCCAAGCGTGCCGCCCCCTGCACAACCCAGTTCGATGCAATTTTGACGGAACCAGAGCCCAGAATACCTCGGCGGCGTGTGAGATAACCGAGATCCGGTTGCGCGGCATAATCGCCGTACAGGATACTGGCTGACCAGCGGTTAAAGGCGACGCGGCCTTCGGCCTCGAAGCGCTGCACATTCAATGTCGCTTCGTCGAACCGGGCGCGTGTGCTGAACGTGAAGATGCTGTTAGGCGAATAGTTGATGCTGGTAACATAGTCGGATTGCGCGCGCTGCAGGCCGGAATCGACGCCGGTATTGGTGAGGTCCGCGACAGCAAACGAGTTCATGCCGAATAGCTGATAGGACTGCCCGAACAGGAAATTGATCGCGCCGCCCTTATCGAATTGGGTCGTCGCCTGCACACCGACATTGGCGCGACCGCCGCCTTCAACGCGGTCGTAACCAGAGAATTTGTCGACGCTGAAGAGGTTGCTGGCATCGAATACCAGACTTTGCGCATCCTCGTTTGGCAGCTTGCCCGCATAGCTTTCGTTCGGGCGGATGATGACTTGCGCGATCGGTTCGATCGTCGTGGTGCCCCAAGGCTGAACGTTGATGAAGGGATAGCGATATTCGAGGCCTACGGTCGGCATCAAGCGGACCGTCTGGGTGTCACCAGGAGGCAGGAAGTTAGCGACGCCCGGCTGGTTCGAGATATCGGCGTTGATCGCGTCCGCGCGCAGGGATGCAAACGGCGTCCAGATCTGGCCGAAGGAATCGGTAAACGATTTCCGCCAATTGGCCTCGGCAGTCAGCCGGGTGTAGGTGCCGGGAATACCGCGCAACAAACAGTTGTTGGGTGTACGCGCCATCGGGTCAGCCGATGTCGGAAGGCACAGGTAAGAAGTATTCGCGAGCGTCGAGATCGGATCGAACTGGGCCTGATCGCGCGTGAGGTTCGTGAAGTTGAACTTGTAGCTGAACTCGCCGCCGATCACCGAATGATTGACGACATTCGAATAATCGATGACCGGCGCAACCACCGGAACCTGACTCTGGTTGCCCGAGAAGCTGAGGTAGTAGATCGCACGCGCATCAAAATAGCTGCGGTTGCCGACGCCGGTGAGATAAAGCTGCGAGATCGCCTCGGTCGGCAAGCTCAGGAATGATTGCAGCGGGTCCTTGTACTGCGACAGCCGGTAGTCCGAGAAGAAATAATAGTCGCTCAACAGGACGCCGTCCCAGCCCCAAACCCATTTGTCGTTCAGCGCGAACTGGCCCTTGGTATCGACGCCACCACGGAAGTCCCGGTTGCCTGGATTTGAACCATAGGCGCCTGGATCAAGTTGATTAATGCCATAGGCACGGATCTGGTACGCGCCGTCGAGAAGCCGCTGCCGGAATTCCCCCTGCATCAGCACGCCCTGCCGCGTCGTAAAGCGCGGAGAGACGGTCAGGTCATAGTTCGGCGCGAGCGCGAAATAGTAGGGGACCTCGATCCCGACCCCGTAGGTGCTGTACGAAGTCACATACGGCATCAGGAAGCCGCTCTTGCGCTTCACGGTCGGGTCCGGCGTCGAGAAGAAGGGCATGTACGCCATCGGCACGCCGTAAAATTCCAGCCGGGCGTCCTCGAAGTAAAGCATCTTCTCGGTTTGATCATGAATGATGCGCGCGCCCTTGACCTGCCACAGCGGGGGCTTTTTCGGATCATCCTTACAGGGAGCGCAGGCAGTGTAGACGCCGTTTTCAAAGACGGTGTAGTTGCCCTTGGTCCGATCGGCGCGGGTCGCCGCCATGCGCGTCGCGTCCGCCGTATCGACCCGCAGCGAATCGACAAAGCCGTCGCGGTAGTCGTCGCTCAAATCCAGGATATTGGCGTAGGTGACTTTGCCATCCGCATCCGTCATGCGGATGTTGCCTTCGGCGTGCAGCCGCTTGGTCTTCTGATCGTAGATGACCTTGTCGGCCTCGACGCCGGTTCCGTTGTAGAACATCTGCACGTTGCCAACGGCTGACACGCGCGAATTGTTGTAGTCGTAGTCGACCTCGTTGGCCTGAACGAGCATCTGCCCGTTGTTTGGAGCTGGCGGCGGCTTGGGTTTTGCCGGGCGAGGGTTGTACGCGAAGCTCTGGGCCGCAGCGGGGCTAATCGTGACGATGTTGAGCGCGGCGACAGCGATCAGACCGAGAACCGTGGCTGCCAAGGAAGTCAGAATCGCAGACACGCCAACCCGACGGCGGCGCATGGGGCGGCGCCGCTCGCAAATAGGCGAGCCTCTTCGGAGGGCGGCGATTTCAGCCACTACCCGTCCTCCTGGTACAGCAAGGCCAAAAAGCCGGTGAGGCCGCCCACACAGACGGGCAGCCACGCCGCAGCGATTGGATTCATCAACTCAGCCTTGCTCAAATCCTCAGTAATCTTGGACAGGACATAGAGCAGAAAGCCCGATCCCACGCCACTCAAAACCATCTTTTGCACGCCGCCGAATCGGAAGAATCGAAGGCTGACCGAAGCCGCCAACATCACCATTGCAGCCAACAAAAACGGCTGTGCAATGAGCTTGTGGTATTGCAACCGGTAGCCGGCGGTGGCGAAGCCTGAACTCTCGGACGACCGGATATAGCTCGGAAGTTGCCAAAATGACACAGTCTCGGGGGTGGAGAAACTGTTCCGGACCTGAGCTGCCGTCAGACTTGTCGGCAGAACGAATGTTTCCTGGTCGACCGGGGGACTGTCGAGCGTGAAGCGGCGAACACCCTTGAACAGCCAATGCCCGTCCTGGAGAGTGGCCTCGCGGGCCTCGATACGCTCCTTGAACTGGGAGTTGGAATCGAACCTGAACACCGTTAGGCCCGTCAGACGGACGCCCTGCTGCTCGCTGCGCGCGGCGTTTATGATGGCCTGGCCGTCGCTCGTCGCCTGATTGATCCAGAAGCCGGACGCGTCCTGTAGCCCGCCGCCTGGAACGTTACCGAAAAGTTCAGCTTCCATCCGCTTGGATAGTTCGCGCAGGTTGGCCGACATCGGATTGTAGACTGTGGTCGCGAGGACACCGAGTACGAGCGCGCACGCCAGCGCCGGTGAGATGAATTGCCACGCAGAAACGCCCGCGGCACGTGCCACCACGAGTTCCAGCCGCCGCGACAATGCGAGGTAGCAGGTCATGGCGCCGATCAGGATGCAAAACGGCGTCATTTTTTCAAGCAATTGCGGGACCCTGAAGAGTGAGGTTTCCGCGACCATGATTGCCGAAGCTGACGCCAGTCCCGACGTCTTTCGAACCATTTCGATATAGTCGACGAGAACGAGAAGCAGAAAGATGCTGGCGAACACACCGATCGCAGCCACCACGAAACGGCCGGCAAAATAGCGGCCCAGTGTATTCGTCATCATGCTCATGCGGCCGCCGGCCTCCCCATCAAGCGGAGGAGTCGCGCGTTCGATTTGTTGATCGCTTCCGTCAATGCAGCAGGCAGCTCGACAACAATGCCGGCAATGATCAGCCAGAGGCTTATGCCGATCGATCCAAACAGAAGCAGATATTGCAGGAGCGGGGCGCTTGGCGACTTCACGGTCATCACCGAAAGCGCGAAACCTGCCATGCGGAGGCCGAACACGGCGGCAATCGAAGCGCCCATGGAAAAGTTGCGGCTCTGACGCGTGGTACGCGGTGACCCAAGGAACGCGAAGGTCAGCGCGGCAAACGCAAACGGGTAAAGCGGCGCCATGAAGCGGTCGTGCAACTCGGCGCGGAATTGGCCGGGTAACTGGCGAACCAGTGGGTCGTCCGGCGCGGGAGCGAGCAGCTCCCAGAGGTAGCGTTCGCGAATACCATAAACGACGTCATGTCCCTGATTCGAGAATTTCGACATGTCGAACGCATAGCGGCCGAATGCCACCATGGCCGGTTCGCGTTTGCCGACCTCGAAGCGCTCCAGATTCCCGTCTTCAAGAATGAGGAACGATCCACTATCGTTCTTCACCACGGTTCCGTGGTCGGCGATGATACTGACCCGTTCTTTGGGGTCGCGGCGATCGTCGATGAAGATTCCAACAAGCAGGCCGCCGGGTTGTCTTTCCCGGACGCGAATCGTCAGATTTGTATCGAGCTGTGCAAACCGGCCGGGCTGAAGAATATTTGCCAGAACGTCGGCGGTGATTTCCGCGTCCCATCGTTTCAGCCGGCGCATCCCGTCGGGTGCGAGATAGGCCGCGATGAACGCAACCAGCAAAGCCACGGCCACGGTGGCATAGATGAACGGTCGGAACAGCCGAAACGGCGAGAAGCCAGCGGCGTTCATGACAATGATCTCGGAATCGGTCGCAAGTCTGTTGAGCGTGTGTGAAATCGCGATCATGAGCGCAATCGGCGAGATGATCAGCACCAGCACCGGGATCGCAAGGCTAGTGATCCCCAGAAATGTCAGAATGGTCTGACCCTGGCTCGTCATCAGATCGATGCCGCGTAGCGCTTGCGTAATCCAGATCACCCCCGTCAGGCTGACCAGAACCACCACAAACGACGTCAGCGTCGTCCGAAAAATGTACTTATCGATCGACCCCATCGGTCTGAACGATCCCCATCCTCCGAGTTAAAACCACCGGCGGTGCCAGATCCCGATTTGAGATCCCCCAAGGCCTCGCCAATGTTTTCACCCGGCTTACTCTCTCACTACCATCCCTTTGATCTGTCAACAAAATGGCCGAGCCGTGATGCCCTTTAATTATGGTTAACATTTTGCGAGATGTGGCCTCGGGGCCACGACAGCGTGATCGCAATGCGCCCCAAACAAGGTTTTGGAGCGGTTGGAGCCGAGATACCTGATTTGAGATCGCGGACCTTGGCAGCGTTGGCTTCGACGGGTCATAGTCGCCGCTGACCTGCCAGCCGGATATCCGACGCTGCGCCGCCCTGATTCTGGAGGATTTGCTGATGCCCGACGCCGTTAAGGTCGGCTTTGTTCCGCTTTCGACCGCTGCGCGCGGTATCCTCGTGGTGTTTTGCGACGAGGCGCTGAAATTCGGTCGGGCGGCGAGCAAGGCTCTCGGGTCGTCAGCCGGGGTCGTCAAACGGGCCGCTGCGAGCAATCAATTCAAGGGCAAAAGCGCGGCAACGCTTGATATCCTTGCGCCGGAGGGGCTCAAGGTGGATCGTCTGATTGTCGTTGGCACCGGCAAGGCTTCCGCCCTCAAGGACAGCGATTTCCTCAAGTTCGGCGGCGTCATTGCCGGAAAGATTCGCGGCGGCAACAGCGCCGCGACGGTGATTGCGGAGCTGCCGTCGGCTGCGATGAGCCCCGATCAATCGGCTTCACTCGCCGCCGGCGTCCGGTTGCGCGCCTACAAGTTCGATCGCTACAAAACCAGGAAGAAAGACGGCGACGATACGGCATTGCGCGCCGACGTTTCATTCGCGGTCGATGATGCTGTCGCCGCGAAGAAAGCGTTCGCGCCGGACAATCACGTTGTCGATGGTGTCATCATCGCCCGCGATCTCGTGAACGAACCGCCGAACGTGCTTTATCCGGAAGAATTCGCGCGGCGCGCCACCCGGTTGCGCAAGGTTGGCGTCGACATCGACGTCCTTGACGTCAAGGCCATGACGAAACTCGGCATGGGCGCGCTGCTCGGGGTCGGGCAGGGGTCCGCCCGGCCCAGCCGGACGGTAATCATGCGCTGGAACGGCGGCAAGAAAGGCGAGCCTCCGCTCGCGTTCATCGGCAAAGGCGTCTGCTTCGATACCGGCGGCATTTCGATCAAGTCCGCCGGCGGCATGGAGGACATGAAGGGCGATATGGGCGGTGCGGCCTGCGTGGTCGGATTGATGCACGCACTCGCGGCACGCAAAGCGAAGGTCAATGCGATCGGCGCGATCGGAGTTGTCGAGAATATGCCCGACGGGAACGCGCAGCGGCCCGGTGATATTGTCACTTCGATGTCCGGACAGACTATCGAGATCATCAACACCGATGCCGAAGGCCGGCTCGTTCTTGCTGATGTGCTGTGGTACGTGGCCCAGAAGTTCAAGCCGAAATTCATGGTCGATCTGGCAACGTTGACCGGTGCGATCATGGTTGCGCTCGGCGTCGAACACGCCGGTTTGTTCTCCAACAACGATCAGTTGTCGGAGCGGCTCACCAAGGTTGGCATGGAGACCGGCGAGCGCGTCTGGCGCATGCCGCTTGGTCCCGAATACGACAAGCAGATCGACTCGCAGTTCGCCGACATGAAGAACACCGGCGGCCGCCACGGCGGCTCGATCACGGCGGCGCAGTTCCTGCAGCGGTTTGTCGATGATACGCCCTGGGCGCATCTTGATATCGCGGGAACCGCGATGGGGGCTCCAAAATCCGACATCAACCAGAGCTGGGGCTCCGGATTCGGAGTGCGTCTGCTGGACCGGCTGGTGGCTGAGTATTACGAAGCCAAGAGATAGCCTGAAACGATGACCGAAGTTCTGTTCTACCATCTGCAGAACATGTTGCTTGAAAACGTTCTGCCACCGTTGCTCGAAAAAACATTCGAGCGCGGCTGGCGGGCTGTGGTGCACACGACCTCGGAGGAGCGCGCCGATGCGCTCGACGCGCATTTGTGGACCTACCGCGATGATTCATTCCTGCCGCATGCTACATGGCGTATCGAGGACGCGAGCGAACAGCCGATCGTGCTGACGATCGACGACACCAATCCCAATCGGGCTACCGTCAGATTTCTGATCGACAATGCCGCGCTGCCGAAAGATCCTGAGCTCTACGAGCGGCTTGTGCTTGTCTTCAACGGCGACGACGATATCGCGCTGGATGCCGCACGGGCCGTCTGGACCGAATGCAAGTCACGGGGGTTCGAGGCAACTTACTGGCAGGCCGACGAGAGGGGGCGCTGGCAGCGCCGGCAATAGCGGTGTCTTGCAATTAATGATATTTAGGGCTTTCTGGTCCAGGCTCGAAGTTAGCCATGGTCGTGCCGCAAATTGGTGTTGGGACAACCCTTTACGATCGCTCGGGAACAGAATTCATCGTGGGACAGCTCGAATCTCATCGGAAAGCACTGATGTTGCTGCTTTTGGTGGCGCCGATCATGTCGGGCTGCGGCAGCGCCTCCGATATGTTTTCGTCCGATTTGATCTCCAAGGATGCTGACTGGTTTTCGCGGTCGGGCCGGTTGTTCATCAAGAACGTTTCGATTGAAACGCCGCCCTTGACGCCCAATAAACCCGTGACTCCCGACGATCTCATCAGCGCGGACGGCCTTTGTCCGGGCATGGCGCCGCCGATCGGCTCAGACTCCAATGCACTGTCCGATGAAGCCGGAGCTGCTCCGGCAACGCCTCCACCCACAGCGCCTGCAACGGGCACTGTGGCGTTGGGTCACACCGAATGCGACGTGACCCGCGGCATTGGCGCGCCCGACAATGTCAGCCTTTCCAACAATCCGCGCGGCGAGCGCCTTGCCGTGCTGACGTTCCTGAAGGGGCCGCGCGCCGGCATCTACACATTTACGGCGGGACGTCTGTCGTCGATCGAGCGGGCGCCTGAACCTGTTGCTCCGCCAAAGCCGGTCAAGAAGCAAAAGCCCCACAAGAAGCCTGCGGCGACGTAACTCCCGCGTCAGCCGGTGGCTTGATCGAAGGATGAACTCGCGGCCAGCCACTCGTCTTCGGCGCGTTGCAGAGCGGTTGCCGCGCTGGCGCGCGCCTTGCCAAGCTGTGCCGCCTGTTTGGGGTCACGCTTGAACAAATCCGGCAGCGCCAGTGCGATGTCGATCTTGGCGATGATACCATTGATCCGTTCAATTTCAGCTTCGGCGTTCGCGATCTTCTGTTTGAGCGGCACCCGCTTTTCAGCCTTGTTGCGCTGAGGCTTGTCGCGCCCCTTATCGCGGTCGCCAGTCTCGCGATCGCGCGCGCTCGTGCGCATGCCACGCGCCGACAGAACCGAGCGGCGATAATCGTCAAGGTCTCCGTCGTAAGGCGTTACTGCGCGGTTCGCCACCACCCATAATTGATCGGCGCAGGACTCGATGAGATAGCGGTCGTGCGAGACCATGATGATTGCGCCGGGGAAGTCGTTGATGGCCTCCGCGAGCGCTGCGCGGCTGTCGATGTCCAAATGGTTGGTCGGTTCGTCGAGAATGATCATGTTCGGGCCGTAGAACGTCGCGAGCCCGAGAAGCAATCGCGCTTTTTCGCCACCGGACAGCGAACTTACTTTCGTGTCGCCGGCCTTACCGGAAAAGCCGATCGCGCCGGTTCGCGCGCGTACCTTGGTCTCGGTGTCATTCGGCATCAGGCGCCGTAAATGATCGTAGGCCGAGCCTTCGAGATCGAGTTCGTCGGTCTGGTGCTGGGCGAAATAGCCGACCGACAACTTGTCGGCGCGCACGACCTTGCCGGAAAACGGCGGCAGTTTGCCGGCCAACAGCTTCACCAGCGTCGATTTGCCGTTTCCGTTGGAGCCGAGCAACGCGATGCGGTCGTCATCGTCGATGCGCAGCGTCACGTGATTGAGAACCGGCTTCGTGGAATCGTAGCCGACCGAGACATCATCGACGGCGATGATGGGCGGCGACAGCAATTTTTCCGGCTCCGGAAAGGAAATCTCGCGCACATCCTGCGTGACCAGCGCCGTGATAGGCTTCATCCTCTCAAGCATCTTGACGCGCGACTGGGCCTGCTTGGCCTTGGATGCCTTTGCCTTGAAGCGATCGACGAAAGCCTGCAACCGCTTGCGTTCATCCATCTGACGCTTCGCGTGTTTGGCATCGAGCATCTCGCGCGTAGCACGCTGTTCCTCGAAGGATGAATAGGTGCCTTTGTAGAGCGTCAGCTTGCCGCGATCGAGGTGCAGGATCTGATCGACGGAGGTATCGAGCAGATCACGGTCATGGCTGATGACGATGACGGTGCGCGGATAGTTGGCGAGATGGTCTTCCAGCCAGAGCGTACCTTCGAGGTCGAGATAGTTGGTCGGCTCGTCCAGCAGCAGCAGGTCGGGCGCAGCAAATAGGGTTGCTGCGAGCGCAACGCGCATTCGCCAGCCGCCAGAGAATTCGGAACAGGAGCGAGCTTGATCGGGGGTCGAGAATCCCAGACCGCTGAGGATCGCCGCTGCGCGCGCCGGCGCGGAGTGGGCATCGATGTCCACGAGGCGGGTCTGGATTTCGGCGATGCGGTGCGGATCATTGGCGGTTTCGGCTTCATGCAGCAGCGCATGACGTTCGAGGTCGGCTTTGAGCACGACCGCAATCAGGCTCTCGGGGCCGTCGGGCGCCTCTTGTGCGAGGCTGCCAACGCGCCAGCGCGGCGGGATGGCAATAGTGCCGGTTTCCGTCGGGAGTTCACCGCGGATCGCCTGGAACAGCGTCGATTTGCCGACGCC
>JBEPUM010000077.1:0-15375 GCA_041691515.1 Pseudomonadota bacterium
CCAAAACCGGCACCGGCAAGATCGACCGGCAGGCGGTGCTGCGAAGGATGGGGTAAGCCGGTCAGATTCACGCGCCTCTCACCCGGTCATTCCGGGGCGATGCGAAGCATCGAGCCCGGAATCCATACGCCCTGCGCCGGTTATGTAGCTGTGCCGATAAGCGGATATTCCTGGAATCCAACGTAAATACAGGGGTTATGAACATCCACAGGACGGCGAAAAGTCGAGGGACATCATCGCTTCATCGTAGTATTTGCCACCATACTTCGAGGCCTTTAGTTCTACACCAAATTCGAGAAAGCCTGCGCTTGCATAGAGCCTCCGGGCAGGCCCGTTATCCCTGACTACGCTCAACTGGATGAGTTCGACATTCTCGCGAGCTACATCCAGCACCGCGCTTAACAACAGCCGCCCGACACCGAGGTTTCTGAAACTCGGCCGAACGTACATGCCAAACAATCTACCCTTATGCGCATTCGGCTGCCCTTGCTGGATAGAGAAACCCGCCGTCCCGACAAGATCGCTGTCTCGAAATCCCCCCACGACGTGTGCGTCTTCAAGTCGGCTCGCAAACCATGCGACGTCCAATTTGTCCTCCAGCTCGAAGGTGCTCCGTAATAATTCTGGGTTTGTTTTTAGCGCCTCAAGGCGAATGGCCTTGAAAGACGCCGCATCGTTCGACATCAAACGCCGGATCACAACATCAGCGCTCATGGGCGCGCTTTCTCATGAAATAACTTCATTGCTTTCTTAAAGCGTGACGTCGGTGAGGTAACAAGAATTTTCCTAAGGTTTTGACGGCTATTGGCGCGTCAACCCGCCTCAACCCGGCGCAGCCTCTTCCGAACAGAAGCTGCCGGATTTGACAACCTCGAACTGATCCAGCGGCTTGAAGTAGGTCTCTATCCAGCCCTGATGCATGCCGTAAACCGGCTGATTCATGTAAAAGCCCTGAAAGGTGCAAAGGCCATTGTGAAATTGCACGTTGCCGCGCAGGTTCACCTCCAGACCTCCATCGTCGACGCTACCCGGCGTATTCGGCTTCGATAACGCATACAGATGATCCTTGTCGGAGTTGCCGCATCCGATCTTGTCGCCGTCGCCGGTGATCTCGATGAACACGACCTGCCCGTCGTTTTGGGGAGGCTCTTCGGTCAAATCGCCATCCTTGGTCAGGGAGGGGCTCCAGGTGGGGACACGGTTTCGCTTGTCGTCTGACGAGCAGACTTGCAGGCCACCGATACCTGCCTTATGCGCCGCTTTCGGCTGCAATGCGCTGCGAAGCGAGCCCGGCATGTAATAGGTCGCCGCGCCGGCAATGAGCGCGGAAACAAGGCAGGCTGCAACGAGCTTTAAAATCCTCGGCATGGCAATCCAGCGCAGATTAATGGATATTATGAGCCATCGTGGTCCCAACATTCAACGTCTGCGCGAACATGTGAAACCCGGAGAATTTGCGCCATGGCCAGACGACTGATCGACATCTCGGTCCCGTTGCAGAACGACGTGCCGGCTGATCCCCCGGGCAACGGTCCTGCGATCACCTACATCGATCATCAGCAGGGATTGCCGCGGATGCTGCAGTTCTTCGACGGCCTGAAAGCCTCGGATCTGCCGGACGGGCAGGGTTGGGCGGTGGAGCAGGTGCAGTTGTCGACCCACAACGGCACCCATCTCGATGCGCCCTGGCATTTTCATCCCACCATGAATCGCGGCGAGCGGTCGTGGACCATCGACGAGGTGCCGCTGGAGTGGTGTTTGCAGCCCGGCGTCAAACTCGACTTCCGGCATTTTGCGGACGGCTATGTTGCGACTGCCGCCGATGTCCAAGCCGAACTGACGCGTATCGGCCATACGCTGGCCCCGCTGGAGATCGTGGTGGTCAACACCTCGGCCGGCGCCAAATATGGGCGGCCCGATTACGTCACCTCCGGCTGCGGCATGGGCTACGAGGCGACGATGTACCTGCTCGAACGCGGCGTACGCCTGACCGGAATCGATGGCTGGAGCTGGGACGCGCCGTTCGTCCACAGCGCGAAAAAGTATGCCGCGACGGGGGACGCCAGCCTGATCTGGGAAGGCCACAAGGCCGGCCGCCACATCGGCTATTGCCACATCGAGAAGCTGCACAACCTCGAGCAGTTGCCGCCGACGGGTTTCACGGTGTCCTGCTTTCCGGTCAAGATCGAACGCGCCTCCGCCGGCTGGACGCGCGCCGTCGCCATCATGGATTGAGTGGCGCTGCGGCTTGTGGAATGGATTTGACGTTCGCAATCCGCTCAACCGCCAACGCCGAGTTCTCTAAATTTGTGATTCCGGTTTCGATGCCGGGCTGCTCTGTCCCAGGCGTGGCTCTGTCCCAGCCAACAGCCGTTGAATGTTGGCACGATGGCGCGCAATCACGTAAATGCCGCCCGCGATCACCAGTAACCGATAGGGCAACGGTTGCTCCAGGCCGCAGATGAGGGCGATCGCAGTCAGCGCCGCGAGCATCGAACCAAGGGAAACAATCCGGAAGATCGCCAGCACAACGCCAAAAGCCGCCGCCGCACCGAGACCTACCGGCCACGACATCGCCAGCAAAACGCCCAGCCCGGTCGCAGCCGATTTGCCGCCTGTAAAGTTCAGCCAGATCGAACGGCTATGCCCCAACAACGCGGCAAGTCCGGCGAGGCTAACAGCCCAAGGCACGCAGGTTTGCAGATCGAGCGCTGCCGGTGGCGTGACGAATGGCACCGTATACAACCAGGGATAAAACCAGCGGGCAAAGACGATCGCCGCCGCGCCTTTCAGCACATCGATCAGCAGCACCGCCAACGCGGGCCACTTCCCAAGCGTTCGTAATACGTTCGTGGCTCCAATGGATTTGGAGCCACGCTCCCGGATATCAATGCCCTTGAGCAGTTTTCCCGCCAGGTAGCCCGTGGGCGTAGAACCGAAGAGGTAAGCGATCGCCACTCCGACCGCACTTGCTATCCAGAAAACCATCGGACTCACCTTGGCGGTCTTTCAATATTCGCGAGATCTTCGCTGACACAAGAGGCGGATATTAGAGTGGGCCATCAGCGGCAGGATCGATCCGGCATTGCATCATGCAGTGCAGCCCGGTGGCGAGGTAAGCAATCTCTGCTTTCCCATCGAAGCCGCGCAGGCCGCTATTCAACAGTTGCGTGCCAAAGCCCGGCTTGCCCGGCGCTGAAATGACAGGTCCACCGGATTCGTCCCAGATGAGGGAGAGGATCTCGTCGGTCACGGTCCATGAGACGTGGAGCAGGCCTTGCGGCGTGGACAACGCGCCGTACTTCGCTGCATTGGTGGCCAGTTCGTGAAACATCAGCGCCAGACTGACCGCGAGCTTGTCCGGCAGCGCCAGCGGATCTCCATTCAGGATGAACCGCGCGTTGCCGTAAGGGACGAGCTCCGATCGCAGCAGATCGATGATGTCGCAGCCCCGGCCGTCGGTGCGCGCGATGAGATCGTCGGTTACCGACAGCGCGCGGATGCGGCCGTCGACCCTGTCCCAGGCCACCGGATAATCGTGGAGTGCCTGCCGGATCACCGCGTGGATGGTGGCGAGCCTGTTCTTGAGCCGGTGCTGAAGCTCGTTCACCACGAGTTCGCGGTAGCGCTCTTCCTTGCCGAGGCGGGTTGAGAGTTCGCGGTGATGCGCCACCAGCGCACGGTAGTGCCGCACGCCCCATAAAATCAGCACGGCCACGACCAGATAAACGGCGACGAGCGCCGCCGCCGCCAGTCCCGCCGGCGCTTCGCCGAAATCCAGCGTCAGGCCGAGAGCCGCGCCGCCGATCACGGCTGCTACCCCGGCGCGCGATCCACCGAAAGCAGCTGTGACCAACACCGCCGGAAGGTAAGGACTGTAGGGAACGTCGGGTCGCAGCAGCGAAATGGAAAACCGGAATGCGGTCGAGAGAATGAGGCAGACCGCCGCGAGGCCGAAACTCAGGGCTGCCGGAGGCTCCGATATTCCCTGCCATCCGCGCCGGAATTCCTCGGTCCACTTCGCCATCAGGTTCCGCCGCTTGCGTGTCGCGCGCCGGTACGCGCGGACAGGTGTTGGTGAAAACTGCGATCCCGGCGATGCGAGGGCGCAATGGACAATTCGGTGGCTCAGGAATCCGCCGGAGCGGATGCGATCAAGGCAGCTTAGCTCAAAGCGCGGTTTGGACGCACACAATATTTTCTTCGTAGTGACTGGACTTATGAGGGCAGGCATCTCTCACGGTTCCCTGATGAGACAGCCGCCGTGTCCGCATGATACCAACGGCGATGCCGCGCAGTCCGATCCGCCGAATCCCTGCCGTGAAGCCTTCGATGCGAGGGCTCGCTGTTGCGGTCCTGATGCTGGCGATGCAGGGCGATGCTGTCGGCACTGACGCCGCTGAAATGCCCGCGCCGTCGCAAGCCAGGCTTGGGCGCATCACGGCGTTCTTCGATCATGAAGTCGCAACCGGCAACCTGCCCGGTGCGGTCGTAGTGATCCAGCAGCATGGCAAGCCGGTCTACCTGAAGACGTTCGGGGTGCGCGATGCCGCGACGAAACATCCGATGACGCTGGATACGCTGTTCGCACTGCACTCCATGACCAAGCCGATCACCAGCGTCGCGGCGTTGATGCTGGTCGACGCCGGCAAGATGTCGCTCGACGATCCGATCGCAAAATACATTCCATCGTTCGCGGGCGTGCAGGTTGGCGTCACATCGAAGGACAAGGACGGCAAGCCCGTCTTGAAACGTGTCGCGCCGAAGCGTCCGCCTGATATCGCCGATCTGCTGCGCCATACCTCTGGAATCACCTATGAATATACCGTCGATGACCTGATCAATCAGGCCTATGCCGATGCCGATTTATTCGCGGGTGATTTCGACAACGCGACCTTCGTGGATCGTGTCGCGAAACTTCCGCTGGCGGGGCAGCCCGGCACGCTCTGGCGTTACGGCAGTTCCACCGAGGTGCTCGGCCGCGTCATCGAGGTGGTCTCGGGACAGACGCTGTATCAATTCGAGAAAAGCCACATCTTCGATCCGCTCGGCATGACCGGCACGAAATATGTTCTCGAAAGCGACGCTGAGCGCGCGCGCATGGCAGAACCTTCGCCCGGCGATCCCGAGTTGATCGACTCCGAGCGGGCGCGCCGGTCGCACCCGCGATGGCAATCCGGCGGCAGCGGACTGGTCTCGACCGCCGCCGATTATGCCCGCTTTTCGCAGATGATCCTTCAGCGCGGGGAGCTGGATGGCAAACGTTACCTCAGTCCGGAATCCTACACGCAAATGACGACCGATCAGGTCGGGCCAGGCTCCGGCGTCGCGCTCGACGATGACTATTTCCCGGGCGCAGCACTCGGCTTCGGTTTTGGCTTCGCGGTCCGGATCAACAGAGGCAGCGCGGAATCGCCGGAGCCGGGCTCGATCGGCGAACTCAAGTGGAATGGCGGCAGTGGACCGTTGTTCGTGATCGATCCCAGTCGCGACGTGATCGCGGTCATGATGGTGCAGGTCAGCGCAGAGCGCGGGCGGGTCCAGCATGCATTCGAGAAGCTGGTGTACGAGGCGTTCGAGAAATAGAAGTCCTCCGTTGCCATCCCAAAAAATCCGCCGGGGATTTTCATCCCGGCGGACGCCGTTGCAAAACGTTTCGTTGTTACTTCTTCGGCACTTTCGCGCCCTTGGCCGGGTTCGTCACATAGATCGTGTCAAGGTTGCCTTCGGCCAGAACTTTGTCTTTCATGGCGGCCATCGCCGCCGGTCCGTCGAAGTCCGACGGCAGGCCGAGCGATTTCACGCTCAGGGCGTAGACGGAAAAATGATAATTATGGATGGCGTCGTCGTTCCACGGCGGGCATGGTCCGTCGTAACCGAAATACTTGCCCTTCATCGCGTCATTGGCGGCGAACGCCACGGTGTACATGTTGAGACCGTGCGTTCCGACCGTGGCGGCGGTCGTCTTGCCGTGCACCACGCGCGCATTCGAATCGGCACCTTCCTTGAGCGAGCGGACGTTGGCCGGGATGTCCACCAGAACCCAATGGTAGAATGTCTGCCGCTCCGACGTGCTCGGAATGGTCATGCCTTCCTTGTTCATCTTGTCGCGGTTTGTTTTCGGCGAGTCGGTGTCGGTCAGGATCACCGCATAGGACTGCGTGCCCTTCGGCCCTTTCGACCACGAGACGGGAGGACTGATATTCGATCCCGGTCCCGCATGGCCCTGCGCTGCCGGAACGCAGAATGCATATCTATCCGGAATCATTTTTCCGCTCTTGACGGAGTCGACGCGCACCTTCAGCGCCGCGGCCGACGCCGATGAGGCCGGCGCCATAGCGATGGCGAAAGCTCCGAGCGCCAGACCGATGGAAATTCCGTACGTCGATTGCATGGTTCGTCCTCCCTGAAAATCGTTGTTGCGCCGCGGCTTTGTAGGATTTTGCCGCTTCTGGGCGCTGCTGATTTTAGAGGACCACAAGACGGCCGCCTACGGGGTCTGCGCCATAGCAATTAGTATGGCGCATGTCCGCTCTGGATCATTTTGGGTCGATCGGCGCTGGGCAGGTTTGCATCCTGACGGAGCATATCCAGAACGGGCGTGGCCGCATCACGCCGGTGCTCAAGGCGCAGGTGTCTCAGGCGACCGGAAAATAGGAGTCCAATGCCAGGCGTTGGGCGGAACTTTTTTGAGGCGATACGCCTTATTCAAGGTTATCTGGCGGAGGGGCAATGACCAACGGCAATGCGGTTGACGGCGGCGAAGTCACCCGAGCAACATCCAAACGTCGAACCGCGGACTGGCAAGCCCAACTTCTGCAAAGCGAGAAAAGGCTGCGTGGCTTCGTCGCTGCGAGTAATGACGTTATCTATCGCATGAGTCCGGACTGGACCGAAATGCTCGAACTGGATGGGCGTGGCTTCATCTCGGATACAGAGCAGGCTCGCCGTGACTGGCTGTCGGACTACATTCACCCGGACGATCAGAATCGTGTCCAGGCGGCGATAGCCGAGGCAATCCGTACCAAGAGCGTGTTCGAACTGGAACACCGCGTGAAGCGATGGGACGGCACGCTGGGGTGGACGCTCTCGCGCGCCATTCCCTTACTCGATGACGACGGCGAGATTAGCGAATGGTTCGGCGCGGCGAGCGATATCACGGCGCGCCGGCAAGCGCTCGACGACCTCGCGCGGGTGATTGCCGATTCAGAGCGGCAAAAAAACTTTTACGAATCTCTGATTTCGAACACGCCTGACCTGGTCTACGCGTTCGATCGCAATTATCGGTTTCTCTTTGCCAATGATGCGTTGCTAAAAATGTGGGACCGGTCGCTCGCGGAATCGATCGGAAAGCGTTTGATCGAGGTCGGATACGAGCCATGGCATGCGGAGATGCATGAACGGGAAATCGACCGCGTCGTGGCGACGAAGCAGCCGATCCGGGGAGAAGTCGGTTTCCACACGCCACTCTGGGTCGGCGTACCTATGACTATATTTTCACACCGGTCATGGACGCGAACGGTGAGGTTCAGTCCATCGCCGGAACAACCCGCGACATCACGGACATCAAGCGCACGGAAGAACATCTGCAGCTTCTCGTGAACGAACTTAATCATCGCGTTAAGAACACGCTTGCAACGATACAATCGATCGCGGCGCAAACATTCCGGCCGGAGCTCGCCGATCCCCGCGCCAAGGCGGAATTCGAATCCAGACTCCTCGCGTTGTCGAGTGTGCATTCAGTCCTCACCGACAGCAATTGGGAGAGCGCCAGTCTTACGGAAATTGCAACGCGAGCGATGGCTCCATTTCGCGATGACACCAGTCAACCGGATCGTTTTGAAGTGGCCGGTGACGATGTTCAATTAGTCCCTAAAATGGCTTTGGCTATCGCGATGGCGCTTCACGAACTGGCCTCGAATGCGGTCAAGTATGGTGCTCTGGGCATAGCCTCAGGCCGCGTGACTTTGCATTGGACCTTTGCTGACAATTCGGTCCACATGACGTGGTGCGAGAGGGGTGGCCCCCGGGTTGATCTTCCGACACGGCAGGGCTTCGGTACGCGTCTGATCGGGCAGGGGCTGGCCCGTGAGCTAAACGGCAGCGTTCGGCTCGACTACCAGCCCAGCGGCGTCGTTTGCATCATCAATTTTCCGATCTAGAAGGCGGGAACGAACCAGAACGTACGCGACGCCATCACGCCTGCGTTCAAGGCGCTGGCGTATCAGGCGTTCGGGAAGTCGCAGCGAGCGGTTTGCGATGGACTATTCGGCGGCGTCGCGGAAGTGTGAACTCACGTGCGAGGGTGGTTCGCCGGACGTATTATCGACGATGCGGATCAGGATGACGTCGAACGGGGTGTCTGGCACCTGCTTGACGCTGCCGCTCGCGGTGATGATCTGACCGCTGGAGTCGCCGCGCAGTTCGATATCGAGTTCGTCGATCTGAAACAGCGGAAGCCTGCCCGGCGCGTGGCGCTTCGTCTGGATCGAAACGCTGAATTGATCGCCGTTTTCGGTGTAGGTGCCGGCGTAGCTCACCAGCTTGTCGCCACCGACGATATGGCCGTTGCGCAGCGAGATGACTCCGAGGCCTTCGCCCTGCTTTGCCTTGAACCAAACCGAGTATTGACCTGCTTCGAGCATCGCTTCACCCCACCCATTGCAATGCCGTTATACAACCTAGGCGTGTTTTTTAGCCTACCCGGTTCGTTAAAGTTTTCAGGATCATCCGCAGGAACGATGGCCGGGCGCGACAACCCTCCCGGCTCGCTTTTTTAAGCAAAGTCAGGTGGTTCGCCTAGCGAGCGAGGCCATCTCCCACCAGATGCTCGCGGAAAAATCTGATGACGCTCGCGTTGAAATCGCGGTGAAAGGTTACCCTGTCGAAGCCGGTAGGATTGTCGGTGCAGATGCGCGGGATGGCCGTTCGCGTGGTCGGGTGAACACGGCGCCGATGGAACGAGGCTCCGGCAAGTAGGGCGGCTGAAGACTTGTAAGTTGGCGTCCGCATATGCTCACGCAAGTTTGGTACGGCGGCCTTTCTTTTATCCCTCCTCACCGCAAGCGGGGGGAGGGAGATAAATTCGCGCCGAACACCGCAAGCGGGAGGAGGCGTAGGCGGCGCTGGTCTAACGCTTAGCGCTACAAATTCTTCAACAGCAGATTGAGCGCATTCGCCGCAAAGGCATGCATGTTGGCAGTGCGATCGGCGCTGCCGGTCTCCAGCGTCGTGACGCTATTCGCAGGGCCCGCGATCGCCATGCAGCTATGACCGGCGGCGTCGCCATAACGGTTTCCGGTCGGGCCGGTGGCTCCGGTTTCCGAAATGCCCCAATGGGTCGAAAAGCGCTGGCGGATCTGTTTTGCCAGCAGTTGTGCGTAGGGTTCTGACGCCGAGCGAATGCCTTTCATCGCGTCGTCTGGAATGTCCATCAGCACGCGCCGGGCGTCGCGGGTGTAGACCACCGCGCCGCCGAGGAAATAGGCGGATGCGCCGGGCACCGACAACAACGCAGCCGCGATCAGTCCGCCGGTGGAGGATTCCGCCACCGCGATGGTCTGCTTGGCCGCGATCAGTTTTTTGGCGATCTGCTCGGCAATCGGGATCAAGTCTTTCATGGCGGTCTTAGTCCTTCGGCTTCGCGCTCGGCTTGTCGGCGAGCGAATGATAGACCACGCGAATGAAATTCGTGGATGCGAGTTCGGTCGGTGCCCAGGTCTTGTCGAGATCGGCGAACGGTTTTGCCGCGATCACGTCGGCCTCGCTCTTGCCCTCCTTGACCAGCTTCGCCATGCGGTCGCGCGCTGTCGTCAGCATGGTCCGGTAATTCGCAAGCGCGGCCTTGTCTGCGAGCGGACCGTGGCCGGGCACGATGCGCGTCTTGTCGTTGGCAAGCTTCATGTAGGCGTTGGTGGCGGCGATCATGCCCTTGATGTTGCCGCCTTGCGCGAAGTCGATGTTGGGATAACGCCCGTAGGTGAAGGTGTCGCCGGTCGCCAGCACGTTGGAGCTTTTGAACCAGACATAAGTATCGCCGTCGGTGTGGGCGTGCTCGACGTGACGCAACTCGGCGATGCGCTCGCGCACGGTCAGCTTGAGTTGTCGTGTATAGGTCAGCTTCGGCAAGGCTTCGGGTACGACGGGCAGGATTTTTGCGCCGGTCAGGCCATTGGTGGCGCCCTTGCCGAGGCGCGTCTTCACCTTGATGTTGGCGACGACGATGGCGCCGTCCTTCGCAAATGGCGCGTTTCCGCCGGTATGATCGCCATGATAATGCGTGTTGACGAGATATTTGATCGGCAGGTTGGAGATGGTTGCGATCGCCGCCCTGATCTTGTCGTGCAGCGGCGCGAACTCGCCATCCACCATGATGATGGCGTTCTTGCCGACCGCGACCGTGATGTTTCCGCCCTGGCCCTCGAGCATGTAGACCTTGTCACCGAGGTCGGTGGTCTTGATCTCGACCTTGGAGAAATCCGGTGGTGATGGAGGCGCTGGCGTTGCCGCCTGCTGCGCCATCGCGGCGGCGCCCAGCGTCATGGCACACGCGATCGCTGCGCTTCGGGTCCAGTTCATCGGCTCGTCTCCTGTTCCGTTCACACCTAGTGGAGTGGATTTGACATTCGCCGCCCACCTTGCGGAGAACTCGAGAGGCGAATATCAAATCCAAAACTCCACTAGCAGCTTATAGAATTGCTAGTGGTCCTCTGATTCTAACATTTGCAATGACGGCTGCTGAAATGGGGTGCAAATGTTAGAATCGGACCACTAGATAGCATGGCACGGACGCGCCGACAGCCGTAGACGATGCGGCGCAGCGGTCCTATGCTCTTCTAAAGATATAGCCGCGAACGACGCGCCATCTGTCAACTTGGTTTGACCATGCGGCGCTTGAGGAGTGGAGGACGGATTTTTCATGACGGCACCGATCGCGGGCGGCGTGGATTGCGATCTGCATCCGGCCGTTCCTCATCTCACAAGTCTTTTGCCTTACATGAACGACTACTGGCGCGATCAGGTAACGACGCGCGGGATGACCGACCTGCTGTCGCAATCCTATCCGGCCAACTCGCCGATCACCGGCCGCGCCGATTGGCGCCCCGCAAAAGGCAAGCCAGGCGAGAGCGTCGACGATCTCGTGAAACACGCGCTTGATCCGTTCGGCGCTTCATTTGGGATTCTCAATCCGATCTACGGGGTGCAACTGGTGTTCAGCGAGGACATGGCGGACGCGTTCTGCCGTGCGCTGAACGACTGGCTGGTGAAGGAATGGCTCGACAAGGACGCGCGGCTGCGCGGCTCCATCGTGATCCCTGTGCAAAGCGTCGAGAAGTCGGTCGCCGAGATTGAGCGCTGCGCAAAAGACAAGCGCTTCGTGCAAGTATTGATGCTGGTCGCTGGCGACATGCCGCTGGGAAAACGGCACTACTGGCCGATCTATGCGGCCTGCGAACGGCTTGGTTTGCCGGTCGGCATTCACGCCGGCAGCAACTATCACAACCCGCCGACCTCGGTCGGCTGGGGCTCCTATCACATCGAGGATTATGTCGCGCAGGCGCAGGCGTTCCAGACCCAGCTGACCAGCCTGATCGTCGAGGGCGTGTTCGCAAAATATCCCAACCTCAAAATGGTGATGCTGGAGTCCGGCTTCACCTGGTTGCCGGCTTATCTGTGGCGGCTGCACAAGTTCTGGCGCGGCGTGCGGATGGAAACGCCGTGGGTCGATCGCGCCCCTGCGGAGATTGTGCGCAGCAATATCCGCTTCTCGCTGCAGCCGGTGGATGCGCCGCCGGATTCGGAGACATTAAATCGCCTGTTTGACCAGTTGCAGTCGGACGAATTGATCCTATTCTCGACCGACTATCCGCACTGGCAGTTCGACGGCGATTCGGCGTTGCCGGCGGGATTATCGTCAGACCTTGTGCGCAAGATCATGATCGACAATCCGCATGCGACCTACGCCCGCCTGAAAGACCCCGTCGCGAAGGAGACGACGCCATGAACATGCAGTTCCGCAGCGGCCCGCAGCAGGACAATGCGAGCGCAATCAAGACCGCGATCGCTGACTGCGACATTCATCCGGCCCGCGCCACCGCGAGCGAATTGTATCCGTTCCTTGCCAAGCGCTGGCACGAGCATCTCGAAGTTTATGGCAAGCAAGCCTATCAGGGCATGATGGGCGGTCCGCCCTATCCGAAGGCACAACCCAACGCCTCGCGCCGCGACGCCTATCCGCCGGAAGGCGGGCCGCAGGGCTCGTCGCTGTCGTTCATGCAGAAGCAGTTGCTCGATCCGCACAATGTCGCGCTCGGCGTGCTCAATCCGCTCAACACTGGGCAAGGCATTCGCAACCACGATCTGAGCGCGGCGCTCGCGACCGCGATCAATGACTGGCAGATCGAGAAGTGGACCAGCAAGGATTCCCGCCTCAAGGGCTCCATCGTCGTCGCCAATGAAGATGGTCCGGCGGCGGCGGCGGAAATCCGCAAACGCGCGGGCGACAAGAATTTCGTGCAGGTGCTGCTGCTGAGCCGCAACGTCGAGCCGCTGG
Source organism: Pseudomonadota bacterium (assembly GCA_041691515.1). GTDB lineage: Bacteria > Pseudomonadota > Alphaproteobacteria > Rhizobiales > Xanthobacteraceae > Nitrobacter. The sequence continues at coordinate 12,554 of JBEPUM010000077.1, forward strand.
GACAACGGCGTTACTGGCCGATCTACGAGGCCGCGCAAGACATCGGTCTGCCGGTCGGCGTGCATGCGTTCGGCTTCGGCGGCAATCCGATCACCGCATCGGGCTGGCCGAGCTATTATATCGAGGAGATGGTCGGCCACTCGCAGTGTCAACAGACGGCGCTCGCCAGCATCGTGCTGGAAGGCGTGCTGGAAAAATTTCCGAAACTGAAGATGGTGATGATCGAGGCCGGCTTTGGCTGGGCGCCGTCGTTGGCGTGGCGGCTCGACAAGGTGTGGCAGAAGCTGCGCAGCGAAGTGCCGCATGTGAAGCGGCCGCCGTCGGAATACATCAAGGATCACATCTGGTGGACCACGCAGCCGATGGAAGACCCCGAGCGGCGCGAACACCTGTTCCAGGTGATCGAGTGGGTCGGCTGGGACAAGCTCTTGTTCGCGACCGATTATCCGCACTGGGATTTCGACGAGCCGTCGCGGGTGCTGCCTGCGGGCGTCAGCGACGACAATCGCGAGGCGTTCTATCTCGGCAACGCCAAGAAGCTGTACGGCATCGCGTGAACCGGACTTGTTGCTAGCATGACCCGTCACGTCATTGCTCCGGTCAGCGAGTTGCCGCCAGGCACGCGCAAATTTCTCACCGTCGGCGAGCGGCCGATCGCGGTTTTCAACGTCAATGGCGAGTTCTTCGGCTTGCTCAATCGTTGTCCGCATCAAGGTGCCGCGTTGTGCGAGGGGCCGCTGATCGGGCTCGCGCAGTCGAAAACACCCGGCGAAATCGAATACACCAAGCTCGGCGAAATTCTGCGCTGCCCGTGGCATGGCTGGGAGTTCGACATCCGCACCGGGCAGTCCTACTGCGATCCGCGCCGGTTTCGTGTGAAAGCCTATGCGGCGCATGTCGAGCCTGGCGCCAGCGTGGTGAAGGGCCCCTACGTCGCGGAGACGCTCGCGGTTTCCGTCGAGGACGACTACGTTGTGGTGGAGATGTAAGCCCTTTATTTCTTCTCCGACCGGCTGCTGAAAAAGTTCCATTTCGGGAAGCTGCCTCGCGCCGCGCGTGGCCGTTGTAACCCGCCGCCAAACCTGCAAGATGCCGTCATCAAATCGGGTGCGGCGGCATGCGCGCGTGGATAGCTCTTGTTGTTCTGCTCGGATCGTGCGCGTGCGCTTTCGCGCAGGAAAACAAGAAGACCGACGACCTCAAGCCCGCCGATCCCGACACCGGCGAAAGCACCGTGGAGGAGCGGACGCTGGGCCTGCTTCCCAATCCGCTTCAGAAACAGGGCATCAAGTTCGCGATCACCTACATCGGCGAAGTCTTGGGGAACCCGACGGGTGGCGCAAAACAGGGCTCGGTGTACGAAGACCGCATCAATTTCGCCGTCGATGCCGATCTCGAAAAGCTTCTCAATCTCAAACAGGTCTCCTTTCACGCCAACGCGTTTCAAATCGACGGCGGAGGTCTGACCCGCGGCGCGCTATTGAACTTTCTCGATGTCAGCGGCATCGAGGCGCAGCCGACGACGCGGCTCTACGAAATCTGGCTTGAGAAGAAATGGGGCGACAAGGTCGCGCTGCGCGCCGGCCAGTTGGCCGCCGATACCGAATTCATCAATTCGAAATACACCGATGTCTTTACGAACGCCTCGCTGGGTTGGCCGGCGGGCGTGTCGCTCAACCTGCCGAGCGGCGGGCCGTCGCCGCCGCTGGCCGCGATGGGCGCGCGGCTCCGTGCCGATGTCACCGACAACCTCACGCTGATCGGCGCGGTGTTCGACGGCGATGCGGCGGGCCCCGGACCCGGCGACCCGCAGTTGCGCGATCGCTATGGCGTGAATTTTCGCGTCAACGATCCGCCGCTGGCGCTCTATGAGGCGCAATTCCAGTGGCATTCGAAGAAGGGCGATCCGGGCCTTGCCGGCAAGCTCAAGTTTGGCGGCTGGCGGCATTTCGGCACGTTCACCGACGAGCGCTTCGACACCGCCGGATTGTCGCTGGCAAATCCGGCGAGCACCGGAACGCCGGCGGCGCTTGCGCAGGACGGCGGCGTCTATGCCGTGTTCGAGCAAAAACTTCTCCGGGTGGGGAAGGACGACGATCGCGGCATCGGCATCTTCGTCCGCACGAGCTATAGCCCGCCGGACCGCAACCTGATCGACATCTATGCCGATGCGGGCGTCGAGCTGGTCGGGCTGGCCGACCAACGCTCGCACGATAAATTCGGCGTCGCCGCTGCCTATGCGCATGTCTCGCCGCGGGCGCAGGCGCTCGACCGGGACTTCCAGTCCATTTACGGACCGGCGTGGCCGTTGCGTTCCTCCGAAACTGTCGTGACCGCGGTCTACCAGTACGAAGTGCAGGCCGGACTGACGCTGCAGCCGAACGTGCAGTACATCCGCCATCCCGGCGGCGGCGCGACCGATCCGCTGACGCCTGCACGCGGCCAGCATCTCAAGGATGCGACCGTATTGGGCCTGCGGACCGTGGTGAAGTTTTAGAGGGGTTGATTGAACGGAGTGCTCGCCGTTCGAATGATGCGCGCTCCCTCTCCCACGGGGAGAGGGCTGGGGTGAGGGGGTGCGATCTCACGACTGGTGGCATCCCCTCACCCGACCGTCTTCGCTGCGCTTCGCCGGTCGACCTCTCCCCGGTGGGGAGAGGTGAACCACTACTGCTACATCATCTGCCGCTCGCGCGCGTAGCGCACGAGGGCTACATAGCGATAGATGCCGTGGACAAACTTTCCGTAAGGCATCGTCAAGAACAGCGCGAACACCACGCCGAGATGCAGCGCCAGCAGCGGACCCATCGCGGCCGTCGCGC